>NZ_AP027130.1:2175000-2357780 GCF_027925145.1 Thermodesulfomicrobium sp. WS | reverse complement strand
CAAAACACAGCCCGCTTTCCAGCAGCGGATAGGCCGCGTTGCAATCCACGCCCCCGCCTGGGGGGCGACGCCCCCAGGAGATGATCCGGCCGGCATCGGGCTTGCGTTTCAATCCACGCCCCGCGTGGAGGCGACACCCTCTCAGCGGGAGCCCGAAGTCTCTGGTTCCACGCAATGCGTCCGCAAGGAGATCCTCCTGTTGCCCTGGGCCGCGCCGCGCACGCCGCGTCAGACATGCACCCGCTTTCCCGGAATCCTCCCCACGGGGATGGCCTGAATTTCCCCCCCCCCCAAAAAAAAAAAAAAAACGCCCGGAAGAACCGGGCGCCCATGCCTTCAAGAAAACTCCCCCTAGCGGCCCGCCATGGCCTTGAGGCGGGCGATGCGCTCTTCTACCGGCGGGTGGGTGGAGAACAGGGCAAGCACGTTGCTGCCAGAAAGGGGATTGACGATAAAGAGGTGGGATGTTGCCGGGTTGGCATCCATGGGCATCATATGGGCCGCCTGCTGGAGTTTTCCCAGCGCCGAGGCAAGGGCAAGGGGCTTTCCGGAAAGCTGGGCGCCGGCCTCGTCGGCAAGGAATTCCCGGGAACGGGAGACGGCCATTTGCACCAAGGTGGCGGCGATGGGGGCGATGATGGCCATGATGAGCCCGCCGGCCAGACCCGGTCCTTCTTCGTCGTCGCCGCGGCCCATGCCGAAGAGCACCGCCCATTGCAGCCAATTGGCGAGCATGCTGATGGCGCCGGCGATGGTGGCGGCGATGGTGGCGATGAGGGTGTCGCGGTGGATGACGTGCCCGAGTTCGTGGGCCATGACGCCCATGAGTTCATCGCGGTTGAGGATCCGCAGAATGCCTTGGGTGGCGGCGACTGCCGCGTGCTTGGGGCTTCGTCCCGTGGCAAAGGCGTTGGGGCTTTCCGTGGGGATGATGTACACCCGCGGCATGGGGATGCCCGCCCGTTGGGCCAGTTCCTGGACGATGCCATAGAGCACCGGCGCCTCGGCAGGCCCCACTTCCTGGGCGCCATACATGGCAAGGACGATTTTATCTGAATACCAATACGCGAGGAAATTCATGATTCCCGCAAGGCCCAGGGCCATCACCATGCCCGTCTTCCCTCCCATGGCGCCGCCGAGAAAGACGAGCAGGGCGGTGAGCAGGGCGAGAAAGATGGTGGTCTTGAGCTGATTCATGCACCGTCTCCTTATGGTTTGGAAATAGGGGGCGCTTTGCCAGATCGGCGAAGTCTTCAGGTAAGGGCTGATGCGGACGAGTCAAGACGGGCGAGGGCGAGGAGGGCGTCGAAACTCTGCGCAAGGGGGGCTTCCTCGGATACGTCCTGGCGCAGGAATTTGCGGATGGGATCAATGAGGTTGAGGGCACGGTCAATCTCGGGCGTCGTGCCTTTTTGGTAGGCGCCGATGTTCACCATGTCTTCCACGCGGGTGTAGGTGGCGAGCACCGCGAGGATGTCGCGGGCGGCACGGCGGACTTCAGGCGGGGTGACGTCGCCTGCCAGGCGGCTGACGCTTTTGAGTACGTCGATGGCGGGAAAATGACCCTGATCGGCCAGATCGCGCGTGAGTACGATGTGTCCGTCGAGGATGGACCGAGTGGCGTCGGCCACGGGTTCGTTGAAGTCGTCGCCTTCCACGAGCACCGTATAGATCCCGGTGATGCTCCCCTGCGGTGCCCGCCCGGCGCGTTCCAGCAGGCGGGGCAGATGCGAGAATACCGTGGGGGTGTAGCCGCGGGTGGTGGGCGGCTCGCCGGCGGCAAGGCCGATCTCCCGGGCCGCCATGGCAAAGCGGGTGACGGAATCCATCATGAGCAGGACGTCCATGCCTTCGTCGCGGAAAAACTCCGCCATGGTAGTGGCGGCGTAGGCCAGACGCAGGCGCAAAAGCGGGCTTTGGTCCGAGGTGGCCACGAGCACCACCGAGCGGGCCATGCCCTCGGGGCCGAGATCTTTTTCCATGAATTCCACCACCTCGCGACCGCGTTCTCCCACAAGGGCGATGACGTTGACGTCCGCCGAGGTGCGCCGCGCCATCATGCCCATGAGGGTGCTCTTGCCGACCCCGGACCCGGCCATGATGCCCACCCGCTGCCCTTTGCCGAGGGTGAGCAGGGCGTTGATGGCCCGCACGCCGACGTCGAGCGGCTCTTGGATGCGGGGGCGTGTCAGCGGGTTGGGCGGATCGGCATAGAGGGGACGAAAGCGGGCCGGGGTGATGTGCACCCCGGGCGTTAGCGGAGTCCCGAAGGCGTCGATGGCGTGCCCCAGATAGCGGTGTCCCACGGGAAAGATGGGGGGGGTGGCGGTGGCGCGCACCCGACTGCCCGGGCGGATGCCGCGCAGATCGCCGTAGGGCATGAAAAGGATGCTGCCGTCGCGAAAGCCCACCGCCTCCACAGGGAGGGGAGGAGCGCCTTCGGTGAGCACGTGGCATACCGCTCCCAGCGGGACTTCGAGCCCTCGGGCCTCGGCAATGAGCCCCACCACCTTGGTCACGGTGCCGTAGACATGGATCGGCTCCAGGCGTTCCAAGAGCTGGAGGCCAGCTTGCAGGTCAATCATGGTCGATGAGCTGCGTAAGGATATCGAGCACCTGGCGCAGGCGTTCGTCCACGGTGTTGTCCACGACGGTGCTCCTCGATTCGATGCGCACCCCGCCCTGGGAGATGGCGGCGTCGGCGCGCACGCGCACGCCGCGGCCCTCTTGGGAAAGCGAGCTGTGCGTCAGGAGTTCTTCCATGAGCGGAGCGTCTTCTGGATGGACGAAGACGGTCATCGGCCCTTCATCCAGGAGTTTGGCCTGGGCCTCGGCAAAGAGGGCCCACAGGGCTTCTTGGCGCTCTGCCTGCAGCAGAAGGCCCGTGGCCTTCTCCACCGCCAGGATCAAGAGCTGGCGCAGCAGGGCGTCGCGTCGGGTGGATTCCTCCTGGGCGTGGGCGCGCAGCTCGGCATGCAGGGCTGTGGTGAGTGCCGCCAGTCGTGCCAGCTCTTCCTGCCGCTTGGCCTCGGCCTGGGCGCGGCCTTCTTCCAGACCTTGGGCCTGCGCCTGCTCGCGGATTTTCTGGGCTTCAGCCATGGCCTCGGCCAAGATGGCCTTGGCCATTTCCTCGGCGCGGGCGCGCACGTCATCGAGATAGCGCGTCCGAGTGTCTTCATCCCATGCCCCGGCATGGCGGGAACGGGTGGCAAACGCCGTGGCATCGCCCAGGCGGCCGTGAAGGATGCGCGGCCTAGACAAGGACGTCGCCTCCGCTGCCGGCAATGACGATGCGGCCTTCGCCTTCCAGGCGGCGGACGGTCTTGACGATATTCTGCTGCGCCGCCTCCACTTCGGAGAGCTTCACCGGTCCCATGATCTCCAAGTCCTCGCGGATCATATTGCCCGCACGCTCGGAGAGGTTCTTGAAGAACTTTTCCTGGAGTTCGGGCGGGGCGGTCTTGAGGGCCAAGGTGAGGTCCTCGTTGCTGATCTCCTTGAGGATCTCCCGCACGGCCCGGTCGTCCAGCTTGAGGATGTCCTCGAAGACGAACATGAGCTGCTTGATGTCCTCGGCCAGTTGGGCGCTTTCTTCCTCGATGTCCGCCATGATCTCGTCGCTGGTGGTGCGATCGATGGCGTTGAGGATCTCGGCCACAGCACCCACGCCGCCCATTTTTTTGCCTTCCCTGCCGCCGATGGCGATGAGCTGGGATTGGAGCACGCGGTCCACCTCCAGGAGCATTTCCTCGGCCACGGCCTCCAATTTGGCCAGGCGCATGAGCACCTCCGCCCGCACCCCAGGGGCGAGGTGCTGGAGCAAGGCGCCGGCGCTGTCTGGTGGTAGATGTCCCAGGATCAGGGCCAGGGTCTGGGGATGTTCGTTGCGCAGGATCTGGGCGAGGATCTTGGGGCTCACGTTGGCGAGTTCTTTGAAGGGCACCGGACCAGTGTCCAGGTCCAGTTCATCGAGGATGTAGCGGGCGGTGTCCGAATCCAGGTTGGCAGTGATCATCTTGCGCACCTGTTCCGGACCGCCGTAGAGGAGTTCTTGGCCGAGGACCATGGCTTGGTTGAACTCCTTGAGGACTTCCTCGGCCTGCTCCTTGGTAATGGTATCCAGTTCGGCCATGGCCTTGGATACGGCGGTGATTTCCCGGCGATCCAGCTTCTTGAAGACTTCGGCGGTAAAGGCGTCGCCGAGGGCCAGAAGGAGCACCGCGGTTTTTTGCGGTCCGGTAAGCCGGGCTTGGGTTTTGGCCGGGGCGGGAGGCATCTTAGGACTCTCCTTGGGCCAGCCACTGGCGCATGATCATCAGGGCCTGCTCCATGTTCTGTTCCACCAGCTGCTGGGCAAGAATCTTGGCGTTTTCGATCCGTTTGGCCGATTCCATAGCCTCCATTTCCTCGTCGCTCAAGCCTTCGAGCAAGGCTTTGCGTTCTTCGGCGGCTCCCAGGGCGCTCATGGCCTCCGCGCCAGCCTCCTCGCTGACCTTCGGTTTGATGAGGGCAAGGACGATGGGCCGGACCACGAGAACCAGGAAGATGAGGATGATCAAGGTGTTGAGGAGCGGTTTGCCCAAGAGCTGGAAGTAGTTGGCCGCGATCTCCAGGAAGGTTTCCTGCGGCCGCATGGTTTCGTCGCCGAACGGAATGGACGAAACTTCGATGGCGTCTCCGCGGGTGGCATCGAAGCCCACGGCCCGCTGGGCCAGATTGCGGATGCGTTCGATCTGCTCCATGGGCAGGGGTTGGAATTGGGGCGTGCCATCGGCGCCGACGCTGGAGGTGCCGTCGACGAGCACGGCGATGCTCAAGCGGCGGATGGCCCCGGCCTGGGAGACGATTTCCTGTTCTTCCCGGTTGATTTCATAGTTGACCGTGGAGGTGGTGCGGCTGGTTTCCTGGGTCGTTCCTGTGGATCCGAGGTTGTTTTCTCCTTGAAAACCAGGATTGCCGCTTTGGGCGGCGTTGGCCGTTCCGCGGCTGGTTTCATCACTTTTGACCTCGCTACGCACCACCTGGTTTTTGGGGTCAAAAAGCTCCTTGCGCACCACGGTGCGGTTGAAGTCCAACTCCGCCGTGACCTTGGCGATGACCTTGCCTTGGCCCACCACCGGGGTGACCAATTGCTCGATGCGGCTCTCCAGGGAGCGCTCCAGGGCCCGTTGGGACTCCAACTGCGTGGTCGAGAGCCCCGTCTGGTCTTTGGCCTGGGGCTCGAAGAGCACCTTGCCGCGGTTGTCCGTGACCGTGATGTGCTCTTGGGTGAGTCCTCCGACGCTGGAAGCCACGAGGTTCACCACCGCCTGGACCTGCTGGGAAGAGAGGCTGCGTCCGCCCTTGAGCTTGACCATCACCGCAGCAGAGGGCGGGGTTTGCTCTTCCACGAACAGGCTTTTGGAGGGGAGCACCAAGTGCACCCGGGCGCTTTCCACCTCCGGGAGCTCGGAGATGGTGCGCGCCAGCTCCCCTTGCAGGGCACGCTGGTAGTTGATGTTTTGCACAAAGCTCGTCTGTCCGATCTTGTTGGCGTCGAAGATCTCAAACCCCATGCCCTGACCACGCAAGGTCCCCTCTCCGGCAAGCTTGAGGCGCAGGTCGTACACTTTTTCCGCGGGCACAAGGATTGTGGTGCCACCGTTTTCCAATTTGTAGGGGATATTGTCTTTTTGGAGCATCTGCACCACTTGGGCGGCGTCCTCGGGGTACAGCTGGTTGTAGAGGGGACGGTATTCCGTGTGGTTGAGCCAGTAGAGCATGATCGCAAAGGCCAAGAATGCACATGCCACAAGGCCGGCGATGGTAATGCGCTGCGGCAGGGTTTTGGTCCCCCAAAATTCCGTGACCTGTCCCAAGAATTTCTGAAGAAACGGCGGCATAGTGGTGCTCCGTGTCACAAACTATCTGTTTAGAACTGCAACCGCATCACTTCCTGATAGGCGTTCATCACTTTGTTGCGCACCGCAGCGGTGAGTTCCATGGCGAGACTCGCTTTTTGCAGTCCGATCATGAGCTCATGCACATTTTGGTTTTTGCCGGAGGCGAATTCTTCGATGAGCTTGGCCTTGTCCTGCTGCAGGTCGTTGACCGACGCGAGGGACTGGCGGACGGTCTCGGAAAAGCTGCGGGCCTGGGTTTCGGTGGCGGAAGCCGCAGCGCGGACCTTTTCTCGGGAAGCAGTGGCCTGTGCTGCCTGGGCGTAGGCCTTGAGGGCGACGGGGGTAATAGCCATGAGGCACCTCCTAGCGGCCGATTTCCAGGGCCTTGGCGAACATGTTCTTGGCCGTGGTGATGGTGGAGACGTTGGCCTCGTAGGCGCGCATGGCCGAGAGCATCGCCGTCATCTCCTCCATCACGTTGATATCTGGATAGTTCACGTATCCTTCCTCGTCGGCGTCCGGGTGCCCGGGCTCGTACACGCGCCGGAAGGGGCGGTCCTGGGTGCGCACCTCCTCCACCCGCACCCCGGAGAGATTGCGTTCGCGGTCGAGCAGACTGGCAAAGGGCGACATGGGCGCCTCGGCAAAGATGGGCTCTTTGCGGCGATAGGGGCCGCCCTCCATGGTGCGCGTGGTCTTGGCGTTGGCAAGGTTCATGGCCGTCACATCCAATTGGGTGCGTTGGGCCGTGAGGCCGGAGGACGCGATATCGATGGCTTGAATGAGGTCCATTACTTGCCTCCTTCCTGGATGATTTTCTGGATGCCTGCGTAGCCCTTTTGGAGCACTGTGGCCAACGTCGTGTAGGACAGGGCGTTTTTGGTCATGAGGGCCATTTCCGTGTCCAAATTGACGCCATCGGTCCCAGGCACCACGCGGGGCTGGAGTTCCCGCAGGACGCTGCCGATCTCGCCGGGCCGGAAGGGGCTGGGAGCGTGTCCCGTCCGAGTGCGGGCCAGGCGGTAGGTGTCGTCCAGGTCGAGCGCGGCCTGGAGCGCTTTTTCAAACTCAAGCCGCCGCGGCTGGTAGCCTGGCGTGTTGAGGTTGGCGATATTGGAACTGACGAGATTTTGACGTTCGAGCTGCAGGTCCATGACCGCGGCGCTGACCTCAAGATGGCGGGGGAACAGTGTTTTCATGCGAACATCTCCTTGGCGCGGCTGTGGATGGGCCGCCTCGGAGCGGGGGATTGCAATGGGTGTTCCAAGGCTGTCGGAGCGAAGCAAATCCTCGGTTACGGTGCTTTTGGCATCACCCTTGCTTTCTCTTCAGGCAAGATTCCATTTTTTCCCTAAGGAGGATGCCATGAGTTCCCATCTGGATTACGAAATCAACAAGGAATTGGGTGAATGTTATTTGTTCATGGGGGATTACGACAAGGCAGAGTCGTATTACCTCAAGGCCGCCGGCAGTAACGGCATCCACCCGGATCCCTATCTGGGCCTGGCCACCATCGCGGTGCATCGCGGTGAGTTGGATCGGGCGCTGCACCTCTACGAGCGCGCCGAATCCATCACCTCTTCGGACAAGTCGCTCACCGGCATTGGGCTGATTGCCATGGAGCAAGGAGACCTGGAGCGGGCGCACGAGGCGTACTCCAAGGCCTTGGGTATCAATCCCGAGAATTTGCTCGCCCTCTTCGGGCTGGTACAGACCGCCCATCGCCTGAACCGCACGGCCGATGCGGTGGAGTACTTGCAGCGCTATCTGGAGGTGGATCCCGCCAAGGTGGAAGTGCGCTACTCCCTTGCCGGGTGTTTGGTGGCGTGCGGCCGCAGCGCCGAGGCCGAGGAGCAGCTCCGTCATATTTTGGACCAAGATCCCAGCTACGCGCCGGCATTGGAACTTTTGGCCCAGTTGGTGTAACCGGTCTTGGCGTCCTCCCGGGCGGGTCTTTCGGCCCGCCCAAGCTTGCCAAGGCGCGGTGATGCTGGCAGGAAGGCCCCACTTCGGATACGGGGGTGCCTATGGATATCTTGCCGGTGCGCCGGGCGATCTTGAGTGTGACGGATAAAAGCGGGCTGGTGGATCTGGCCCGGTTTTTGGTGGATCAGGGGGTGGAGTTGGTGTCCACCGGCGGGACCCGGCGGCTTTTGGTGACCGAGGGGCTGCCGGTGCGCTCGGTGCGCGAGGTCACGGGATTTCCGGAGATCCTGGGCGGCCGGGTGAAGACCCTGCACCCGGCGGTGCACGCCGGGATCTTGGCGGACAAGGACGACCCATCCCACCTGGCCGTGCTCAAGGACTTGGGCCTGGCCCCGTTTGATGTGGTGTGCGTCAATCTCTATAATTTCGCCCAGGCCGTGGAGCAGTCCTTGGACGATCGTCGGGCCATCGAACAGATCGACATCGGCGGCCCCACCATGCTGCGGGCGGCAGCCAAAAACTTCCATTCCGTGTGCGTGCTCCCCTCGCCGCGGGTATATGCGGACTTCATGGCCGAGCTCGCGACCCATGGCGGCGTCTCACTGGCCTTTCGTCGGCGCATGTGCGTGGAGACCTTTGCCGCCACCGCCGCCTACGACGCCATGATCGCCGAGTATTTGCAGCGCGCCTGAGCCTCAAGGAGAACGTCCCATCGCCTCTTCTCCGGTCGGCAATCTCACCGGGCTGCGTCCCGGACAGCTCAAGGCCCTTTCCCGTCTGTTCCATCGCCGTTTTCCGAGCCTGGGGGGCTTTACCCTGGATCAGGCCCGGGAAGTGGCGCTGCTTTCCGCGGACATGGGCCGGCAGATCGGCATTCTCATCTCCCGCAAAGGCATCCCGGAGATGGTGGTGGTGGGCGATGCCCACGGCCTCGTCATTCCGGAGCTCTCCCGCATCCGCCATGCCGGCTCCCGCCTGGCGGGGGTGCGTCTGCTCCATACGCATTTGGGGGACGGCCTGCTTTCCGAGGAAGACCTCATGGACATGGTCTTCCTGCGCCTCGACGCCGTCACCGTGGTGACGGTTTCGGCGCAAGGTGAGCCCCTCCAGGCCCAAACCGCGCATCTGCTTCCCCCTGGGGCGGCGGAAGGGGCCTACCGGGTGCTTGCGGCTTGCCGGGTGGAGCAGCACGCCGTGGACCTGGCGGCCGTCGTGGCCGGGGTGGAGGAAGAGCTGGATCGGGCAGGAGAAAGCATCGCCGCCAGCCTTTCCGAAGAGCGGGCCGTGCTGGTGCACGTGGGGCCGGAGCCCCGAGCCGTGGCGGAGGCCTCGTTGGCGGAGCTGGCGGAACTGTGCCGCACCGCGGGGCTTGATGTGGCGGGCCGGGTGGTGCAGCGCAATCCCTCCATCAATCCGCGCTCCATCCTCGGCAAAGGCAAACTCGCCGAGGTGGAGGTCCTCGCCTTGCAGCGCGAGGCTGGGGCCTTGGTGTTCGACTGCGAGCTCACCGCCACCCAGCAGCGCAATCTGTGCGAGCTCACCGAGCGCAAGGTGCTCGACCGCACACAGGTGATCCTCGATATCTTTGCCCAGCGCGCCAGAAGTCGTGAAGGCAAGCTCCAGGTGGAGATGGCCCAGCTCAAGTATACGCTTCCGCGGCTCGTCAAGCAGAACCGGGCGCTCAGCCGCCTTACCGGCGGTATCGGCGGCCGCGGTCCAGGAGAGACCCGCTTGGAGCTCGATCGCCGCAAGATTCGCGACCGCATCGCCGCCATTCGTCACGAATTGGACGCGGTTCGCGCCCACCGCCGCGTCACTCGCAGCCGCCGCGAACGCAGCGGCCTGCCTGTGGTCTCGCTGGTGGGATATACCAATGCCGGAAAGTCCACCCTGCTCAATGCCCTCACCGGCAGCCAAGTCCTGGCTGAAGACAAGCTTTTTGCCACCCTGGATCCCACCACCCGCCTGCTGCGCGTCCCGCGCCTGCGCGACGTGGTCCTCACAGACACGGTGGGATTCATCCGCCACTTGCCTGAGGACCTGCGCGAGGCCTTCATGGCCACCCTGGAAGAGCTGGAAAACGCAGACCTCCTCCTCCATGTGGCCGATGCCGCCAGCCTTGAACTGGAAGAACAGATGGCCGCCGTGGAGGGCATCCTGGAAGATCTCCACCTGCAGGACACCCCACGCCTCCTGGTGCTCAACAAGTGCGACCTCTTGGATGCCACGGCCAAGGATAACCTCGTGGTCCGCTTCCCGGAGGCCGTCCCCGTCTCCGCCCGCTTTGGCCACGGGCTCGACGCCTTGGTGGAGCGCATCGTCGGGCATATGGAACGAATGCATCATTCTTTTTGATATAAAAGATCTTCTCGTATTTATCGTGCCGATTTGACATCGGCCGTTTCCTGGTGCTGAGAAAGGCTCCCGTTTTCTTTTTACCGCAAAGGAGCCTGTATGCAACACGACGCGTATCGCGCCATGTGGGAACGCTTGGATCTTGACCTGCCGGCCCATGACGGCCTCTTGCAGGTGCTCGGCAAATTTTACGGCGATATCTACATGTCCCAGCAGGGCCGGCTGCAGGGCATGGAGTATCTGGATTTCGTCCTCTCCGAGGTCCACGGCCTGCGTATTCAAGAGCTCCAGGAGGCCAAGGCCCAGGGCCGTAAGGTCATCGGTACGTTCTGTGTTTTTGTGCCGGAGGAGATCACCCTGGCCGCGGGGGCCATTCATGTGGGACTGTGCGCTGGGGCCGAGGCTGGCACGGAGCTGGCCGAGCAGCTTGTGCCGCGCAATACCTGCGCGCTCATCAAGAGCTTCATCGGCTTCAAGCTCGCCAGACTCTGCCCGTTTACCCAGAGCTGTGACCTGGTGGT
The DNA here is from genome assembly GCF_027925145.1 of Thermodesulfomicrobium sp. WS. Classification (GTDB taxonomy): domain Bacteria; phylum Desulfobacterota; class Desulfovibrionia; order Desulfovibrionales; family Desulfomicrobiaceae; genus Thermodesulfomicrobium. The sequence continues at coordinate 2,347,096 of NZ_AP027130.1, read as the reverse complement.
GGGCGAGACCACCTGCGATGGCAAGAAAAAGGCCTATGAGGCCTTTGCCGAGCACGTGCCCATGCTGGTGTTGGAAGTGCCGCAGCAAAAGCAGTCCTGTGATCGCGAGCTGTGGAAGGCCGAGGTGCTGCGCTACAAGGCCGAGGTGGAGGCCCTTACCGGCCAGACCATCACCGCCCAGTCTTTGGCCGCGGCCATCCGTACAGTCAACGCCCGGCGCCGGGTGCTGCAGCGGCTGGGCGCCTTGCGGGCGGCCAGTCCTGCTCCCATCTCCGGCCGCGACGCCCTGCTCATCAACCAGGTGAGCTTTTACGACGACCCGGTGCGCTTTGCCGGCGCCATCAGCACCCTTTGCGACCAGATGGAGGCGCGGGTGGCTGCGGGCGAGGGCGTGGCGCCGGCAGATACTCCGCGGCTTGTGCTCTCCGGCTGCCCCATGGCGGTGCCCAATTGGAAGCTCCCGTACGTGGTGGAGAGCGCCGGCGCGGTCATCGTGGGCGAGGAGTCGTGCATCGGCACCCGCAACACCCGTGACCTGGTGGATGAGTCCGGGACCACGGTGGAGGAGATGATCGACGCCATCGTGGACCGCTACCTGCGCATCGACTGCGCCTGTTTTACGCCCAATAGCGAGCGCATGGACAACGTGGTGGATTTGGCCCGGGCCCAGAAGGCCGACGGCGTGCTCCAGTATACGCTGCTTTTCTGCCAGCCTTACGGCCATGAATCCATGAAGCTTGCCCGGCGTCTGGAGGCCGAGGGCATCCCGAGCCTTGCCATCGAGACCGATTACTCCATGGAGGACGTGGAGCAGCTCAAGACCCGGGTGGAGGCTTTTGTGGAAATGCTGCGGAGCCGCCGTGGCTGAGATCGTCGCCCTGGGTATCGACGTGGGCTCCCGCTCCATGGAGTTGGTGGCCCTCGATGCCCAGGCCGCGGTGGTGGACAGCGCGCGCCTGCCCACCACCTTCCATCCGGTGGCCCAGCTTGCGGCCCTGCTGGCCGGCCGCACTGCCCCCATGGTGACGGCCACCGGTTATGGCCGGGAGTTGGTGGCCCAGGTGGTGCCCGCTGCGGTCGCCACCATCACCGAGATCACGGCCTACGCCCTGGGGGCGGCGGTGTGCGCCCCGAAGGCGCGCACCATCCTCGATATCGGCGGTCAGGACACCAAGGCCATCCGCCTGGATGCGGCGGGGCAGGTGCTCAAGTTCGAGATGAACGACCGCTGCGCCGCGGGCACCGGGAAGTTTTTGGAGCACATGGCCACGGTCTTTCAGATTCCGGTGGAGGAGTTCGGCGTCTTTGCCCTGGGCGGTCAGGAGGGGGTGCGCATCAACGCCATGTGCACGGTGTTTGCCGAGACCGAGGCCACGTCCCTCATGGCTCAGGGGCACCGGCCTGAAGACATCGCCTTGGCCCTGCACGCCTCGGTGTGCCAGCGCACCGCCTCCATGCTCGGCCGGGTGGGGCTGACCCCGCCGCTGCTCTTTGCCGGCGGCGTGGCCCGCAACCCGTGCATGGTGCGTCTGGTGGAGAAGTTCACCGGGGTTTCCCCCATCATTCCCAAGGACCCGGACACGGTGGGCGCCTTGGGCGCTGCCCATCACGCCTGGAGGCGCTGGGCCTCGTCGGCGCGGTCCGCGTCGTGACGCAGGCGCTGGGCAAAGAGCCGGGCCTGGAGGTAGCGGCCAAGACAGCGCATGGCAGCGTCGGCATCGGCAAAGACTGGAATCCCATAGGCGGCGAGCGCGTCGGTGAGGTGCGGGGCAGCCCCGTCCACAACCACGACCATGGGCTTGGCGCTGGTCTGAAAGAGGCCCCCGAGCCGGTCAATGAAGGCCGCACTGGCCGCGGGGCTGAATGAGGGGGAGAGGGGAATGAGCCCCACCACCAGGGCGTCCACGCCGGGATCGGCCTCAAGGGCGCAGGTGACGGCCTCGAACACGGCTTCCGATGCCCCGGGGGTAAGATCCAGCGGATTGGTGAGGGCCACCAGGCGGCCCAGCCCATGGGCGTCGAGGGTGTGCGCGATGGCCCGGCGGGTGTCTTCCCCGAGCACGGCCAGGCGCAGGTGGTAGCCTTCGCCGTGGATGGCGTCGGCCATGCCCACGGCTTCATAGCCTGCAGAAGAAAGGGCGGCCACGCGGTTTCCGGTTACGGCCTTGGCATGTAGCGCCTGGGCGAGGCGGAAAATCCCGGAAAATTCTGCAAAATCGGTGCTCACCACGGCCCCGGCCTGGGTCAGGCAGGCCTCGGCCACGGCGTAGTCGCCTGCCAGCGAGGCGGTATGGCTGGAGGTGGCGCGCTTGCCTTCCGGCGTGCGGCCGGCCTTGGAGACGATCACGGTTTTTCCCTGGAGCACGGCCTGGCGGGCGGCTGCGGCAAAGGCAAGGCCGTCGCCGTCGGCAAAGCCTTCGGCATAGACCGCCACCACGTCCATGGCCTCGTGCTGGGCAAGGTAGGCCATGAGGTCGCCCAGGGTGACGTCCGTTTGGTTGCCTATGGAGACGAGGTAGGCGGGATGAAGGTCGGCAAAGCGGCTCATGCGCGTGGCCATGAACGCCCCGGACTGGCTGACGAAGGCTGCGCGGCAGGGGGGTTTTTGCGGTCGGCGGGGGAGTTTGTCTTCGGGGATGAACCAGGCGTCGTAGCGGCCGGGGTGGGAGATGATCCCCATGGAGTTGGCGCCCACGAACACCGGGGCATGTCCCTGGGCGCGGGCGGCGTCGATGCGCTGGCGAAGACTCTGGGCCAGGTCTTTGCTGTCTTCGGTCTCGCCAAGACCGCCGGGGATGAGGAGTACGGCGGCAATGGGCGGGCCGTGGAAGATGTCGTCGAGAAGCTCCGGGACGCTGTGGGCGGGAACGGCGATGATGAGAAGATCCAGGGCGTGCGGGCGCGCCGTGAGATTCGGGATGCAGGTGACGCCGTCCACCTCCGTAGCCGTGGGGTGGATGACGAGCAGATGCTCCGGGGCAAATCCTTGGGCGAGCACGTTGTGGAGGATGGCGCGGCCGAAATTGGTGCGTGAGGCAGACACCCCGGCGATGGCGATGTGCTGGGGATGGAGCAGGGCGTGGATCTGCTCCGTGGGCCGCGGCGGCCGCTGCTGCGGGCGTTTGGGGGTAAAGCGGCACAGGCCGTCCAAGGGCAGCATCATGAAATCGTGGAAGGCAAAGGGGTTGATCTCCAGTTCTTCCAACACGAAAGCGCCTTCCCCCGCAGGCGAGAAAAACCGGGCCGTGGCGATCATGGCCGTGAAGCATTCTTCGAGTTGTTCGTCGCTCACCAGCCGGCGTTGGGCGCGCGTCTTGCCCGCAAGGATCTGGTAGCTGAGGGTGCGGCGAAAGAGATCGAAAAATTCCGCTCCCGAGGTGAGGTGCGCGGCGGCGCTCACCACCCCGCGCCACTTTTTGAGCCCTGCGGCCAGAAGCTCGGTATCCGTGCCGCCCACGCCGGCGGTGATCACCGGCCCGAACTCCCGGCTGTGGCGCAGCCCCACCAGCAGCTCGCTGCCCACGCTTTCCGAGTCCTTGGGCATCCATTGGACGCAGAGCACGCCGAAGGTATCCTGGATGAGGGCCTGGATGAGGTCGTCGCCGGTAAGTCCCTGATACCGCTGGGGCATGGTGGCCGGCGCGCGCTCCAGGCGTTCTGCCTGGGCTGTGGCGGTCTCGTAGGGCAGACGCCGGATGCCGGCACGGATCTTCTCCGGGTGGTTGGGCAGGATGCGCACCCCGCCCACATCGCTTTTGTGGACGATGGCCGGGGACACGATCTTGAGCACCACCTGGTCCCCCGGGAGCCCCTGGAGCTCATGGTCGGCAATGCGCACGCCGCGGGGGAAGAACCGGGCTTGCGGCACGGTTTCTGCGCCCATGTGGCGCAGGAAAGCGTAGACCTCGTGCTCCAGAAGAAAATGCCGCCCCTCGGCGGCGGCGTGATGGAGCACGGCCTCCATGGCGGCAAAGTCGATGGCGGTGGCGACGGGCATGGTGCGTCCTTCGTGGTGGGGGGCAGAACATGCGGCCATGGATGCCTTCGCGTCCATGGCCGCAGTTGTCTGGGCAACGCGTTGCCTGGTTACGAGATCTTGAAGCGCCGCATGACCTCGCGCAGGTCGAGCACCTTCTGGGTGACTTCCGCAGCGCGCATCTCCACGGTCTTGCTGTGATCCGTAAGCTCCGCCGCACGGGCGCCCATGGCTTCGTTCTCCTTGGCCATGGTATCCACCATGGTGTTGGTGGAGGCCACGCTCGTCGCCACTTCGTTCAAGCCCGCCGAGGCCTGCCCTACGTTGTCGGCGATGTCCCGCGTGGTCACGCTCTGTTCTTCCACCGCCGCCGCCACCGTGGCCACGACCTCGTCAATGGCGGAGATGGCCTGGCCCACGGCGCGGATGTTGTGCACTGTGCCGCCAATGGCCGTCTGGATGGCGCTGATGCGGTTGTGGATCTCTTGGGTGGCGCGGGCGGTCTGGTTGGCGAGCTCCTTGATCTCGTTGGCCACCACCGCAAAGCCGCGGCCTGCCTCGCCGGCGCGGGCGGCCTCGATGGTGGCGTTGAGGGCCAGGAGGTTGGTCTGGGAGGAAATGGCGGCAATGGCCTCCGTGACCTTGCCGATTTCTTGCGCGGCTTGGCCCAACTCGCCCAGTTGCTGACTGGTGACCTCGGCCTTGGTCACGGCATCCTGGGTGACGCCCTTGGCCCGCTCGGTGTTGCCCGCGATCTCGGTGATGGTGGCGGTCATCTGCTCGGCAGCGGCGGCCACGGTGGAGACATTGGTGCTTGCCTGCTCCATGGCCGCGGCCACGGTGTTCATGCGCTCCCGCACCTCCTTGGCCTTGGCGGCGGCGTTCAGGGCACCGATGCGGCCTGCCTCGGCGTTGTCCGCCATGGTTTTGGCCATTTGCGTGAGTTCCGTGGCGTTGCGGTCGAGAACGTCAGCGGTCTCGGCCAGGGAATGGATGGTCTGCCGGGTGGCGTCGATCATGGAGGCAATGCTTTGGGTCACATCGCCGATGATGTCCTTGGCCGGATAGTCCACCATGACGCAGTAGTCCCCCTTGGCGATGCACTGCGTGGCGTCCGCCAGCATGCGCAGGGGCTTTTGCAGCCCGCGCACCAAGAGAAAGGCCACCACGAGGCCGATCACCACAATGCCCGAACCTACCAAGAGATTCTTCTTGACGATGGCCGTATCCATGCCTTGCAGGAGTTCTGAGCGCTTGAGCCCGGTGCCGACGTAGAGGTCCCAGGGCTCGATGTAGCGTACATAGGTGGTCTTGGGTTCGCCCTCCCAAGGGTACTCCACAAAGCCTTCTTTGTGCTTGCGGAAGAGTTCGCCGATGGTGGGAAGTTCGAAGAGATTTTTGCCTTCGAGCTTGGGGTGGATCCAGACGGCGCCTTGGGAATCGTAGACGAAGAAATACCCGGATCCCGCTACCTTGATCCCGCTGATGAAGCTGCGCACCTCGGGGGTGAGGATGGGCCGGCCCACGAAGAGCGCCCCGATTACTTTGCCGGAGCTGTCCTTGAGGGGCTCGTACACCGTGATATACCATTCCTTCACCACAAAGGCCCGGCCGGTATAGGTTTTCCCTGCAAGAATGGCCTGGGTCACCGGGCTATCGGCCGGGATGTAGGTGCCGATGGCCCGGGAGCCGTCGGCCTTTTTCACCGTGGTGCCGATGCGCAGAAGTTTGCCGTCCACCACCTGAAAGAGGGTGGCGTCCGCGCCCTTGGCGGTGGTCTGGACCTGGTCCACCAAGGTGGTGTCTCCAAAAAACACGTCGATATCGCCGAGGGAAAGGAGTGGGATCTCGGTTTTTTCCTGCGCCTTGGTGACCTGGTTCACCATGGTCACGGGCTGCATGGGCTTTTCCCCGAGCTTGGGGGTGCCCAGGTCCGCCACGGTCTTTTGGAAGATGGCGAGGTCGCCTTGGAGTTTCTGCTGGAGCACGTCGTGTTGCATGTGCAGGGCGGCTGCGAGCGTGTCGCCTGCGCTCTTGAGGGAGTCCTTGCCCATGTCAAACGCATTGTCCACGGCCTCGCCGATACTGAAGACGCTGATGCCGGCAATGCTGACAATGACGAGGAGAATCATGCCCGCGTAGAGTTTGCTGTGAAAGGGGACGCGTTGGAAGACGTGCATGGCAAACCTCCTGCAAGATGGTTGTGGGAAGACACCCTACACGTGGGGTGCAGAACTTGGCAAGGGCTCGCGCACAGTTATGGATTGGCCGCGCCGCGCCTTGGCCGCGTACATGGCCACGTCCGCCTGGCGCAGGAGTTCCTCGAAACTCCAGTCCGGCTGCCATGAGGCGATGCCAATGGATGCCGAGACGCGGATGTGGTGGTTCATGCCGGTGTGGGCAGGGATATGGATGCCGAGCACCGCTTCTTCCAGGCGCCGGGTGAGGGTGCGGGCGTCCTCGGGGCTGGATTCGGGCATGAGGATGGCAAACTCGTCACCGCCGAGGCGCACGCAGATGTCGTAGCTGCGCACCATGCCGGCCAGGGTGCGGGCCACCTGCACGAGCACCAGGTCTCCCACGTCGTGTCCCAGGCGGTCGTTGACCGCCTTGAAGCCGTCGAGGTCGATGAAGAGGAGCTGCACGGACCGGCCTTTGCGGCGTGCCAGGTCCAAAAGCCGCGGGGCGTGCCGTTCCATGTAGGCGCGGTTGTGGATGCCGGTGAGACTGTCGCGCACCGTCAGGGCGTCGAGCTCGGCGTGCTCCAGGGCGGTCACCAGGGTGGAGCTCAAAATGGCGCAGAAGTGATCGAGGAAATCCGTGGCCTTGGTGCGGGAGAAGCGCTCTGGATCGGTGTCCAGGGCGCTGAAGATGCCGATGGTGCGGCGGGCGTCGTATTTGTGGCGCAAGGGGAAGATGACGCAGGAGCCTCGGCCGGGAAGGTCCAGGTCCAAAAAGAACGCGGGATCCGGCACCCGCGCTGCGGGGCCGATGTAGGGGGAAAGCCGGCCGCGCCGGTCTTCGAGGAAGGTGAGGCGGTCGAGGAGTTCGCTTGCCGGGGCTGCGGGGATGTCTTCGGGAAGGTGGCGGGCAAAGAGGTCGGCGTCCAGGACGAGGCGCACGGCGGGAAGGTGCGTCTCCATGCGGATGGCTTCGAGCACTTCGGGGAGGTCCTCCAGATCCGTGAGCTGGAGGATGCGGTCGATGGTGCGGCGGAAGGTCTGGAAGGTCTCCAGCAGCGACCGGTACGCCGCCACTGACGTGGAAAAGCCCTGCTTGGAGGCGGCGATGGTCCGCTCCAGCCGGGCGATGCGAGCCTCGGCGCTGTGGAGTTTTTCCCCTGCGGCGAGCACGGCTGCGCGCAGGATCTGGGCGTCTTCCGGGGCAATCCCGGGGGCGATGCGGTGGGTGATTGCTTCAAGGGTGGTCATGGGGTCCGAGTGCATGACGGCTCCTTCAGCTCCGAATCATGGCGGCGGCAGAGAGCCCCGCATGCCAGCCTGTGGCAAAGGCGGCGTGGAGGTTGAAACCGCCGCTGGGCCCGTCCATATCCAAGATTTCGCCGGCGAAAAAGAGCCCTGGCGTATGGCGGGACATGAGGGTGCGGGCGATGACGTCACTTCGGGCCACCCCGCCGCAGGTGATCATGGCCCGCTTCCAGCCGTCATGGCCGGTGACGGGAAGCGTGAGCCCGGTTATGGCCTGGGAGAGACTGCGGCGGGCCGAGGCCGGCAGGTGGGCGATGGGGGTCTCTGCGTCCAGGCTGCACCAACGCACGATGAAGCGCGCCAGCTTGGGGGGGGCCCAGGTCTCCAGGAGCCGGACGAGGCTTCGGCGCGGGGAGCGCTGGATGGCCTCCTGCAGGCGGCGGTCCATGGCAGCGGCGTCCATGCCGGGGGCGAGGTTGAGGCGGATGGCGGGGGAGGCCCCCGCACCCAGGGCCTTGGTGGCGTGTCGACTCATGTCGAGCACCGCCGGTCCGGAAACGCCGCTGTGGGTGAAGAGCACCGGCCCGGTGGTGTGTGCGAGGCTGCGGCCGGCGGCGAGCACCGTGACCTCCGCCAGGGCGGAGCTGGCTTGCGCCGGTTGGGTCCCGGGGCAGTGCAGCCCCACGAGGCCCGGATGCAGCGGCTCGATGCGGTGCCCCAGGGCTTCGGCCAGGCGGAAGCCGTCGCCGCGCGAGCCTGTGGCGGGATACGACATGCCACCGGTGGTCAGCACGACGGCGCGGCTTGCGATGGGGTCGCTGTGGATGCAGCGGATACGCCAATGGTCGCCCTCGGGACAAAGTTCCGTGACGCGGGCCTGGCAGCGCAGTTCCACCCCATGGGCGCAGGCCGCGGCGGTGAGGATTTGGGCGAGCTCGCGGGCGCCAACGCTGGCGGGAAAGATCCGGCCGTCGGCTTCGGCGGTGAGCCGAATCCCCACGGTTTCCAGAAAGGCGGTGAGCCGGGCAAGGGGGAGGCTATAGAAGGCGGGCTTGAGGAAGGCCGCGGCCGGGCCAAAGGCGGCGAGCATGGCCTCGGTCTCCATCTGGTGGCTGACGTTGCCGCGGCCATGTCCGGTGAGGGCGAGCTTGCGGCCGGGCCGGTCCATGGACTCCAGCAGCACGACCTGGCAGCCGCGCTGCGCCGCAGCTACGGCGGCCATGAGTCCGGCAGGTCCGGCGCCGATGACGGTGACGTGGTGCATGGCAAAAGCGCTAGTCCTGACCGTGGGGCAGGGCAAGGCGTGCGCCACCCACTGTTCCGCTGAACGGCTTTTTTTTTCGGTGAGCGGCATTGCCCAAACCGAGGGGGCAAGGATACGGAAGACCCACCGTAACCATTTACCTGGGAGGTTTGTGGCATGAAAAAGATTTCTGGATGGATGCTTGTGGTGGCCTTGGTGCTGGGCCTAGCCATGCCGGCCCTGTCCGCGCCCATCGTCATCAAGTTTTCCCACGTGGTGGCCGAGGACACCCCCAAGGGCAAGATGGCCGTGAAGTTCAAGGAATTGGTGGACCAGCGCCTGGCCGGCAAGGTGGTGGTGGAGGTCTATCCCAACTCGCAGCTCTTTGGTGATGGCAAAGAATTGGAAGCCCTGCTTCTGGGCGATGTGCAGCTGCTCGCCCCTGCCTTGTCCAAGTTCCAGAAGTACACGCCGCTTTTGCAGATTTACGATCTGCCCTTCCTGTTCAAGGACATGAAGGCCATCGACACCTTCCAGCGCGGGCCCCATGGCCAGGCGTTGCTGAATTCCATGAAGGACAAAGGCATCATCGGCCTGGGGTATCTCCATAACGGCCTCAAGCAGATTTCGGCCAATCACCCCATTCGGGTGCCTGGGGATGTCAAGGGGAAGAAGTTCCGCATCATGACCTCGGACGTTTTGGCTGCCCAGTACGAAGCCGTAGGCGCCATCCCCATCAAGAAGCCTTTCTCCGAGGTCTTCACCCTGCTGCAGACCAACGCCATCGATGGCCAGGAAAACACCTGGTCCAATATCTACTCGCAGAAGTACTACGAGGTGCAGCCGTATATCACCGAGACCAACCACGGTATCCTCGACTATCTGGTGGTTTCTTCCGTGGACTTCTGGGAAGGGCTGCCGGCGGACATCCGCGCGGAGCTGGAAAAGGCCCTGGCCGAGGCCATCGAGTACGGCAATGCAGTGGCTATGGCCAAGGACCTGGAAGACAAGCAGAAGATCATCGAGTCCAAGCGCAGCGAGATCATCACCCTCACCGAGGCCGAACGCGCCCAGTGGGTGGAGGCCATGAAGCCCGTGTGGAAGCAGTTCGAGAGCGCCGTGGGCAAGGAAAATCTCGATGCCGCCATTGCCAGCAACAAGTAAGGGGGGCGTTTTGGCTCGTATCCGCAATGTGTTGGCGGCGCTGGAGGAGGGAATCATTTCCCTCCTCCTGGCGTCCATGACCCTTCTGGTCTTCGTCGAGGTCCTCTTTCGGTTCGTGCTGCATCGGGGCATCGCCTGGGCCCAGGAACTCACGCTGCTGCTTTCGGGATGGATGGTGCTCTTTGGCGTCTCCTACGGCATCAAGGTGGGCTCCCATATCGGCGTGGATGCGCTGGTCAAGATCCTCCCCCCCAAGGCCCGGCGCCTGGTCAGTGTGGTGGCGGTGATCTTGTGCTTGGCGTACTGCGGCCTTTTTCTCGTGGGCGGCTGGGCGTATATCGCCAAACTCATGCGCGTGAACGTGTATCTGGAGGATATCCATGTCCCCAAATGGGTGGCGAGCAGCGTGATCCTCATCGGTATGGGGCTGTTGGCATGGCGCCTTTTGGGCCTTTTGGCGGCCTTGGTGCGTGGCGAGGCTGAGGGGTTCGAGCTCTTGGACGAGGCCAAGGAGAGCGTCTATCTGGCGCACGAGGAAAACCCCAAGGAATTGGAGGGGGATGACGAATGACGTCGCTGTGCCTGTTTACCCTCCTTTTTCTGTGTATCGCCACGGGCATGCCCATCGCCTTTGCCTTGGGGCTTTCCAGTATCGCCACCATTTTATTTTTTTCCAATGATTCGCTTGCCTCCATCGCCCTCAAGCTGTTGGAGAGCGTTTCCGAGCATTATACCCTCCTTGCCATTCCCTTTTTCATCCTGTCGTCGCAATTTCTCACCACCGGTGGCGTGGCCCGGCGCATCATCCGTTTCGCCTTGGATTGCGTGGGCCATGTGCGCGGCGGCCTGGCCATGGCCGGGGTCTTGGCGTGCATGATCTTTGCCGCGGTGTCGGGATCGTCACCGGCCACGGTGGCGGCCATCGGTTCCATCGTCATCGGGGGCATGGTGCGGGCAGGCTATCCCGAGAGCTTTGCCGCAGGGGTCATCGCCAATGCCGGCACCCTGGGGATCCTCATCCCGCCGTCCATCGTCATGCTGGTGTATGCCGCCGCCACCCAGGAATCCGCGGCGCGGCTGTTTATGGCCGGATTCATCCCTGGGATCCTCTTGGGCCTTGCCCTCATGGCCGCCATCTACGTGGTGGCGCGCGTGAAGGGCCTGCCATCCCTGCCGTGGGCGGGAGTGCGGCAGATCGTCCGCTCGGGGCTGGCGGCATCTGGTGGGCTGATGCTCATCGGTATCGTGCTTGGCTCCATCTACGGCGGGGTGTGCAGCCCCACGGAGGCAGCGGCCATCTCCGCAGTGTATGCCTATTTCGTGGCCGTGTTCGTCTACCGGGACATGGGCCCGCTGCACCGCGTCCCGCTGCGCGCTGCGGGAGAAAGTGCGCTGCGGGCGAGCCTGCGCTTTGTGCGGGACGCCCTGTGGGCCGTGCCGCGTTCCGTCATGCACCCCGAGGTGCGCCGTGTGGTGCTCGACGCCGCCAAGGTGAGCATCATGCTGCTTTTCATCATCGGCAACGCCATGCTCTTTGCCCATGTGCTCACCACGGAACGCATCCCTCACACCATCGCCGAGACCATCGTGGGCTGGGGGCTTCCGGCGTGGGGATTTCTCATCGTGGTCAATATCCTGCTTCTGGTGGCAGGCAACTTCATGGAGCCTTCGGCCATCACCATGATCATGATCCCCATCCTCTTCCCCATCGCCCGCAAACTGGGCATCGACCCCATCCATCTGGGCATCATCTGCGTGGTGAACATGGAAATCGGCATGATCACTCCGCCGGTGGGCCTCAACCTCTTCGTCACTGCCGGCATCACCGGCAGGGACCTCGCCTGGGTGGTGCGCGCCGCGGTGCCGTGGCTTTTGGTGCTGCTGGCCTTTTTGGTGTTCGTCACCTATGTGCCGTCCGTCTCCCTCTTTTTGCCGGAACTCATCGACTCCATTCAGGGGTATCGGTAGGCGGAAGCGGGACGATGCGGAGGCCCCATGGCGATCGAGCCTCGATTCCATGCCTTGGGGCGGTGGGTTCGCGAAACCTTCCGCCCCAGGCAGACCCTTGCCCAGCGCTACGCCGCCTTTCGGCGGGTGCTGGACCGTGATGCCCATACCCTCGAGTGCTTGGGTGCGCTCCACGAGCACCTGACGGGCGCCGACCCGGCCGATGCAGCCCGGATCCTGTGGCTGGCGCGTGAAAGTGTGGCCCGCGCCCGGGAACTCGTCCGAGCCCTTGCCCCCTTGGATGCGTCCCTTTCCCAAGGCCTCGGGGGTGCCCTCGTTCGCATTGGAGGCGCGCTTCCCCCGTCCCCCCCCTGGCCTCAGGACCCGCCGTATGTGCTCTCCCTCTCCGAGGCCCACCGTTTCCCGCAGCGCTGCGGCGGCAAGGCGGTGGGGCTTTCCCGGCTGTTATCCTTGGGCGTGCCGGTTCCTCCCGGTGTGGTGCTCACGGCCCAGGCCTTTGGGCGTTTTCTGACCGCCTCGGGCCTGGATACGGTCATTGCGCGGCATTTGCGCGTGGCGCGCGTGCACGACCCTGAGGCGGTGATCCGCGCCTGCGCCGCCATCCAGGAGGCCATCTTGGCGGCGGACCTCCCGGATGCGGTGGAAGCCGCTGTGGTGCAAGCCGTGCGGGCCTTGGGGGCCGACGTGCTTGCTGTGCGCTCCAGCGCCCTTGCCGAAGACGGCAAGGATTCCTTTGCGGGCCAGTACGCCAGCGAGATCGGGGTGCCGGTGGAGGACCTCTTGATGGCCATCAAACGGGTGTATGCCGGCAAGTACTGTCCTCGGGCGGTCATCTACCGCATGCGCCAAGGACTTCTGGATATGGAGACCGCCATGGCGGTGCTCATTTCGCCCCTGGTTCCGGCAGCGGTCAGCGGCGTGCTCTATACCCAGGACCATCACGGGGACAAGGCGCCGGTGCTGACGGTGCACGCGGTGCGCGGCCTTGGGGCACGGCTCATGGACGGCCAAGCGCGGCCGTCGCTTTTCGTGTTTTCCCGCTCCGACCCCCCGAGGCCGGTACTGTTTCGGGATAGCGACGCCACGGGGCTTGACGCGGATGTGCTTGGCGATTTGGCCCGCATGGGGCTCTGGGTGGAAGCCCAGTGGAAAACACCTCTTGACGTGGAGTGGGCCTTGGGCCCGCAGGGCGTGGTATTCCTGCAGGCCCGGCCGCTTCGGGTGCCCGGGCAGGCGTCGTGCGCCGAAGCACCGCCTCCGGATGCGCCGCTTTTGGCCGCGGATTTGGACCGTGCGGCCCCGGGAATGGCCTGTGGCCCGGTGTTTCGGGCCTATAGCGGCCCCCAGTACCAGCAGATCCCTCCCGGTGCGGTGGTGGCGGTGGTGAGCCTGGCTCCGGCCTTGTCCGCCTTCATGGATCGTATCGGCGCCATCGTGGCGGAACACGGCTCCCGGGCCAGCCATCTGGCCACGGTGGCGCGGGAGCGGGGGATCCCCGTGGTGGTGGGCATTGCTCCGCAGGCGCTGCCCCAGGGAGCGGTGGTGACCGTGGACGGGGACCGAGGCTGCATCTGGGAGGGGTGCGTGGCCGGTGCTGCATCGCCTGCGGAGGAGCGCGCCTGGTCGCCTGCGCGTTGGGAGGCCGTGGCGGCGCGTACGGTGCGTCTTACCCGTCTGGACCCCGCAGCCCCGGACTTTGTGCCTGCGGCCTGCCAGAGCGTGCACGACGTGGTGCGGCTGGCCCACGAAGGTGCGGTGCGGGCCATGCTCCATGTGACGGATCGCCGCGGCCGTGGCCTTGGCCGCGCCCGGCGCTTGCGTGTGGACGCGCCTTTTGCCCTGTACGTGCTGGATTTGGGTGCTGGGCTTGCGGCCCCAGGCCGCGGTCCGGTGGAGCTGGCGCAGGTGCGCTCCACGCCCCTGCGTGCCGTGCTCGACGGGCTGCGTGCCGGTGCGCGCCACTGGGATGGTGGGGTGTTTCACGCCGATTGGGCGGAGCTCGATCGGATTTCCGGGGGCATCGTCGGTCGGGAGAGCCGGATGCTCGGGAGTTTTGCCCTGGTGGATGCGGACTTTGCCCATCTGGGCCTGCGGCTGGGCTATCATTTCTCCCGCGTGGACGCCTTGGCCTCGTCGCGGGTGGAGGCCAATTACGTGCGCCTCAGTCTGGAAGGCGGTGGCGGCGCGGCCTTGGGGCAGTGTCTGCGCCAGGAGTGGGTGCGGCAGGTGCTGGAGGAGTCTGGATTTGCCGTGAGCGTACGCGCCGAGCGCCTAGAGGCTGTATACGCCCGCGTGTCTGCCGCTGCGACGCTAGTGGCCTGCCGGTTGGCGGGACGGTTGGTGGCGGCGCTGCGCTTGCAGGATGTGGCCTTGCGCTCTGCCGATGATGTGACCGAGGCGGTGCGCCGGTTTCTGACGCACACGGAGTAGCGCGATGTCCCAAGTGCACGGACCTATCTCCTGGGTGACGGACCGATTGGCCGTGGGCCCTGCCCCCATGACCCCGGCGTATTTCCATTTTTTGCATGAGGCGGGGATCAGCGCGCTGCTCAATCTCTGTGCCGAGTTCCCGGAACTTCCGGAGCTGCAGCGGCAGGCGGGCTTTGAGGTGTACTATCTGCCCATCCCCGACGAAGAGGCGCCGGATTTGGATGCCTTGGAAGCAGCCCTCGCCTGGCTCGACGAGTCCCTCTATCTCGGCAAAAAGGTGCTCATCCATTGCCGCTTTGGCATCGGCCGCACGGGCACAGTGCTCAACGCCTATTTTCTGCGCCGGGGGCTTGGGCATCGCCGCGCCTGGTGGGTCTTGCGACCGCTGCGCTCCAAACCCACCAATTTTGCCCAGTGGCGGGCAGTGCGGCGCTATGGCCGCCAAAACCCGAGCCTCAAAGCGGAGTCCCCGTCGCTGACATTCCCCTCCTCCCTGGATCTCTCTTCGGTGTTCGCTGACTATGAACGCTTGCTTGCCCGTGCCGATCAGGCCGTCGCGGGTCTTCCCCAATGCGGTATCCACCATGACCGCTGCTGCCAGCGCCCCGGAGATTTGGGCCTTGCCGCAGCTGCGGCCCTGGCTCAGTATGTGGATACGCACCTTCCAAGCGCAACGCGGCGCGCCATCATGCTGCGCGCCGTGGCCAACGTGCGGCGTGAAGACCGCATCCGCCACACGCAGGCGCCGAATTCCTGTCTGACGGGCGTGGGCGTGCTGTGTCCGCTCCTGGCTTCTGGTCGTTGCCGCATCCCCCAAGGTCGGCCGTTGGCCTGCCGCCTTTGGGGCCTTGATGCGCAAGGGGCTAGCCGTCTTTGGGAGGAAACCCTATCTCCGGCCTTGAAAGACTTGGACCGACAGACCTGGGCCGTGGTCACGGATGGGGCCCCCATTGCCGCGCTACCACGCTTTTCCTTCGCCCAGGTGGTGTCCGGCAGATGGGTGCAGATGGTGTTCGCCGCCATGGTGGAAAAAAGACTTGCCAAAGGTGCTGCCATCTTCTAATGGCCCTCTTCCACGCGGAGAGGTGGCCGAGATGGTTTAAGGCGCACGCCTGGAGAGCGTGTGTGCTCGAAAGGGCACCGGAGGTTCGAATCCTCTCCTCTCCGCCAGCTTTGCAGTTTTCCCCGACTACCCGGTGCCAGAATGCGGTGATGAGGGAAGCCGGGTGGCGGTACTGATCATGAACCCCGTGAGGTCCGAGAGGAAGCAGCGGTAGTGACCCAGGCCGGGTACCCGGCTTCCCTGGCAGGAGCGAAATTTCGTTCCTGCCTTTTTTTGTGCTTATGGTTCGGGCTCGGCTGGCGACGGCTCTTTGATGGGCCACAGGGAGAGGAAGTCCGCAGGCAGGCAGTGGACGGGAACAGAGTGCCCAAGCGTCTGCCATTGCGGCCAGGTCGGGGGCGTGCATACCGTGAACCCAGGAAGCACAAGGGCGGCGTGGTGGAGGAAAAGGCCGCCTTCCGTGCTGTCCGTACCATACCGGCCGTCGCCCACGATGGGGTGCCCACAGGCGGCGAGGTGGGCGCGGATATGGTGCCGCCGGCCCTTGAGGATGCGCACCAAAACCAGCGTGGAATCGGCATCGTGGCAGAGGGGCCAGATATGGGTGTGGCGCAGGAGAGAGGGATCGGGCTCCGGCAGTACCCGTACCTGACGCCGGCGGGCGTCGTCGATGCAGGCGGTGCACACCCGTGCTTGGGCGCAGTGTCCGTGCACCACGGCCAGATACCATTTGTGCACCCGGCCTTCGTCTTGCCACGCCTGATACTGGGCTGCCGCCGCAGCGGTGGCCGCAGCGAGCACGATCCCCGAGGTCGGGGTGTCTAGGCGGTTGAGGAGCTGCCAGCCGGAAAGTCCCAAGAGCGGCAGGGCCTCTTCCAGGCTTCCAGGAAGAGCACCTCGTACGCTGGGCATGCCTGCGGGTTTGACGATGGCGGCAAAGGCGTCTGTCTGCACGAGCAGCCGGGCCTTGGGCAGGAGCGCGCGCGGCGTGGCGTCCGTTGCCTCAGCGATAGTGACCCATTGGCCTGGCTGCACGAGCGCCCCCTTGCGGACAGGTCTGCCGTCCACCAGCACGCGGCCGGCCTTGATGAGCTGTTGTCGCCCCCGGCGGCCAAGCGGGCATATGCGCCCCAGGACCACGTCCAGGCGGGCAGGGGCAGGTCCGGGGAAGCGAAAGGACGCCATCACGCCTGCCGCATGGCCATGCGGAAGATCTCGTGGGGATCGAGGATGAGGATCACGCGGCCGTCCCCGAGGATCGTGGCCCCGGAGATCCCGGGGATGTCGCCCAGGTAGTCCCCCAGGGTCTTGATCACCACATCCTGGCGCAGCAGAAGCTCATCCACCACCAGCCCCAGGCGCCGATCCTGCACCGCGATGAGCACCGTGGGCAGGGTTTTTTCGCTGCGCTGCGCCGTGGGGAGCCCAAGGATGTCGGCCAGGTGCACCAAGGCCACCACTTCGCCCCGCAAGGTGACGGCCTCCCGGCGGTTGATCCGCGAGATGGTCTCCTTCGGGATCTTGGTGGTTTCGGAGACGGCATCGAGCGGGATAGCGAAGATGTGTCCCGAGACCCGCACCAGGAGGGCGTCGATGATGGCCAACGTGAGGGGGAGCGACAGGGTGAAGCGCGTGCCCTTGCCCACCTCGGAGGTCACCTGCACCGAGCCTTTGAGGTCCTTGATGTTGGTGCGTACCACGTCCATACCGACACCCCGGCCGGAGATGTCCGTCACCTGCGCGGCAGTGGAAAAACCTGGGGCAAAGATGATCTCGCGGGCTGCGGCGTCGTCCATGCTGCGGGCCTGCTCTGGGGTGATGAGGCCCTTTTCCACCCCTTTGCGGCGCATGACCTCCGGATCGATGCCCCGGCCGTCGTCCTCCACTTCGATGACCACGGCGTTGCCTTTGTGGGCGGCGCGCACCCACACCCGGCCGGTTTCCGGCTTGCCCAGGCGTCGCCGCTCTTCCGGGGGCTCCAGCCCGTGGTCCACGGCGTTGCGGAGGATATGCACCAAGGGATCACCGATGACTTCCACCACGCTTTTGTCGAGCTCGGTCTCTTCCCCTTCGGTGATGAGCTCCACCTGTTTGCCGGACTTGCGCGAAAGGTCGCGGATGAGGCGCGGGAACTTGGAGAACACCGTGTGCACCGGCAGCATGCGCACGTGCATGATGGTGTCCTGCAGGTCGTCGGAGATGCGGGTCATGGAGTCGGTGGTCTCCAGGAGGTGCTGGGCCACTTCATGAGGATCACCGCCCGCGGCTAGGTCCCGGGCCAGCATGGCGAAGCGGTTGCGGTTGATGATGAGCTCGCCGATGAGGTTCATGAGGTGGTCGAGTTTGGCGTGCTCCACGCGGATGGTGCTCGTGCTGCGGCGCTCCGCAGCCGGGGCTGCGGTGGTGGTCGTCGGCGCGGGGTCAGGGGTGGGCTTGGGGGACTCCTGGGGCGTTGGGGCAGCGGCGGGTGCTTCTGGCGTTGGTGGGACGGGCTGCCCTGCGGCGCGGGGGGCCTTGAGGCCTGCAAGGGCCGATTCCACCATGCTTTCCAGGATGCCGGCCTCCTGGGTGAGCAGATCGAGCATCACGGAAAAGTCGATGCCTTCGTCGCGGGCCTTACCCACCAATTGGGCCGTGCGCTGGGCGTAGACGCGCAGCTCCTCCAAGTCCATGTAGGCGCAGGCGTTGTGCAGGCTGGTGAGCGAGCGGTAGATGGCGTCCACCAGATCCCGCTGGGCGGCGTCCTGCCGCAGACCTTCGAGGGCGGCGAAGATGGTGGCTAGCTGCTGACGTACCGTGCCTTCGAAGACTTCCAGGTCTTCGGCGTCCCGGTTTTTGGCGTCCCGGCCGGCAGGCGCTGCCGTCGGGGGGGCAGGCGGTTCGACACAGGCGGTCGGGGCGCTTGCCGTGAGGGCGCGCACGGCGCTGAGCGCCGGGGAGATGTCGGGCGGAGTGACGCGGCCGGTGGGTTCGATGGCGGCAATCAGGGACTCCAAGGCGTCCACTGCGGCGAGCAGCGCATCGATCATGGCCCGGGATACGGGGCATTCGCCCTTGCGTGCCCTGCCGAGGAGGGTTTCCGCCTCGTGGGCCAGCTCGTTCATCTCCACGTATCCGATGATGCCGGCGTTGCCCTTGAGGTTGTGGAAGGCGCGGAAAAGGTCGTGGATGAGCTCGGTGTTTTCGGGATTGGATTCCAATTCCACCAGGCCGCGGGAGAGGGTGCCCGTGATCTCCGCCGCTTCTTCGAGAAAGTCCCCCAAGTGTTCTTCGCTGACGATGGCCAGGCTATAGGGCTGCGCTGCAGGGGCAGGGGCTGGGGCGGCGTCGCAAGCGCAGTCTTGGTCAAGGACGCGGTCGAGCTCGGCCATGATGGGGGCGATGTCCAGGTCGCCTTCCGTACCTGTGGCCTCCAGGGCGTCGAGCATGGCGCGCAGGGCGTCGGTGGTCTTGAGGATGAGGTCCATGGTCTCGGGCCGCAGGTGGCATTCGCCCTTACGCAGGGCATCCAGGACGTTTTCGCCCTTGTGGGCCAACTGGTTGAGACGGTTGAGACCCAAAAATCCCGAAGCACCCTTGAGAGAATGCATGGGCCGAAAGATGGCATCGAGGAGGGCGTGGTTTTGGGGATCGCGTTCCAACTCCAGCAGGGCGGGTTCGATGGTCTCCAGGTGCTCTCGGGCTTCGACGATGAAGTCGCCAAACACGTCGTCCATGGCTGCGTTCATAGTCCCTCCTAACCCAAGAGCATCTTGACGTTCCGCATGAGTTTTTCCGGTTGGGCGGGCTTGACCATGTACATGTTGGCCCCCAGCCGCAACCCGGCCTGGATGTCCTGTTCCTGGCCTTCGGTGGAGAGCACGATGATGGGCAGATCTCGGTAGGACTCCTGCTCGCGCACAGTGCGGATGAAGGTGAATCCGTCCATGCGCGGCATGTTGATGTCGGAGATGAGCAGATCCACGGGCTGTTTGGCGCTGTAGAGCTTTTCCAGGCCGTCGATGCCGTCTTCTGCGGCAGTGACCTTGAATCCTTCTTTCTTGAGGATGAAGGCCACGAGATTGCGTACGGTCTTGGAGTCGTCCACGATGAGAATGTGCTTGGCCATGGAATACTCCTTAGGGTTGGAGAACGGCGCGCACGATGGCGGCCACGGAAAGGATGCCGGTGAGGCGGCCCTGGCGGGGGATGATCCCAGCCAGGAGCCGGTTGCCTTCGCCCAGATGGGCTTCCACGTTCCATTCCACCTCGCCGTGGCGCACCTGCTGCATGGCGCAGAGCCCGTGCACTACGAGGCCGAGCTGCAGCCCTTCGCCGCGGCACAGGACGATGAATCGTTCCTGGTCTTCGGCGCGCATGGGGATTTCCAGGAGTTCCGCAAGGCGCACCAGGGGCGTGACCCGGCCGCGCAACTGGGTGATCCCGGCCACAGCCTTGGGGGCGGCAGGAAGGCGGGTGGGCGGCACGAAGGGCACCACTTCCTGGACCTCGCTGACCGGCAGAAAGTACTCTTCGCCGCAGACACGAAACCCCACCAGGCGCAGGAGGCTGTCCGCCGCTGGGGCGGGGGGGGATTGGGCGGCATCCTGCTGCGGCATGGCCTTGGGCGGGTGCGGCGCGGTTGGCGGCGTGGGCGAAGGGGTCTCGGGTTGGGGCGCGGGCGGCGTGGTCGGGGGGGGTGGTGGTGTTTCGGCGCACGCGGCGGAGTGCCTTGGGGTGGCGTCTTCTTCCACGCACAACCCGGCGTATTGGCGTAAAAACAGGACTTCTTCCGGGGTAAGGTCTCCGACCGCCGGCAAATCCAGCGGGAGGTCCTGGAAATAGGCTTCCGGGCTGACGACCTGGGTCATGCGGCCTCCGGCAGGTGCTGGGTGAGAATCTCTTGCGCCAGCGCCAGGTACTCCTGGGCGCCTCGGCTGGTGGGGGCGGAGTGGAGGATGGGTTTGCCCTGGGCGCTGGCTTCACGAAATTTGGTGTCCATGCTGATGACCGTGCGGCAGACGCGGGGCCCCAGCTTGCGCTCCATGAGCTCCATGACCCGGCGGCAGGCGCTGGCCCGGCGGTCGTACAGGGTGGCGAGCACCCGCACCGGGATGCGGCGGCCAAGGCCCCGCTCCAGGGTGCGCACGGTGTGGAAGAGCAGCGAGAGCCCATGCAGGGCGAGGAAATCCGTTTGCACGGGGACGAGCACCAGATGGGCTGCGGCCAGGGCGTTGACAAGGAGTATCCCCAGGTGCGGCGGGCAGTCCACGATGACCACATCGAAGGGCTCGGGGATGGCGGCCAGACGCCGGGCGAGGATGCCGCCTTTTTCCGGGATGTCCCGCAGGGATTGCTCCAGATCGGACAGGGCGCTCACCGCAGGCACCAGGGCGAAGTCGAAATCACGGCGTGGGCTTATGGCCTTGGCCCAGGCGGCGGCGTCGGGTTGGGTGCTGAAGAGGTCCAAGGCGGAACCGGTGAGTGTCCCGGGATAGTGGGCGAGATGGATGGAGGCGCAGGCGTGGGGGTCGAGGTCGATAAGCAGCACCTGCTTTCCCAGGTGCCGCAGGCTCGCCGCCAGGGAGACGGCGGTGGTGGTCTTGCCCACCCCACCCTTCTGGTTGGCCACGGCGATGGTCTTCATGGTCGCGCCTCCAGCAAGCGAGTCAGGAGTCGCTCCCAGGCGCGGCGGTCGTCGGGGTCGATGTCGGTAAACTGGAGCCCCAAAAGCATCCGCCATCCGTGCTGCTGCACCCGCACCACACAGCCTACGGCACGCAGCTCTTGATGGACGGCGTTTTCCAGGGCCTTGAAGAATCCTGGATGGTAGAGGTTGAGACGCGGCACCACAAGTCGCATTTCCACTGGGGTTCCGGGAGAAAGGGCGAGGCCGCACTCCACGGCAAGCCCGGTGGCGGAGACGTCCCGGCATGCGGCGTCCACCCAGGCCGTGGGCGGGAAGGCCACTTCCCGCAGCCGCAGGCGGTAGGCCTTGGGCAGCCGAGGTGCTTTGCGCCGCTCCCTCATGGGGTGCGCTCCTTTTGGTAGATGATGCAGCCGGGGTGCTGCACCGGCCGAAAGGCGCGGGAGAGGTTGTGCACCGATTCCGAATGGCCCAAAAAGAGGTATCCGCCGGGCAGAAGGTTGTCGTAGAATCCCGAGAGCACCTGGCGTTTCATGTTGTCGTCGAAGTAGATGATGACATTGCGGCAAAAGATCACCTGGCTGCGCTCCACCCGGCGCACCTGCAAGCGGTCACTCAGGTTAATCTGGCCAAAATGCACCAGGCGCTGGACCTCCTCGCGGATGCGGAAGCGGCCGCCACCTTCGCTATGGAAGTATTTGGCGACAACATCCGGTGGCGTGGTGCGCAGGCTGTATTCGGAATAGATGCCGCGTTTTGCGGCGTGGAGTACGGCATCGGAGAGGTCGTTGGCCGTGATGCGGATGTTCCAGGAGGCGATTTCGCTTCCCAAGACCTCATGGCAGACAATGGCCAGGGTGTACGGTTCTTCTCCCGTGGAGCACCCGGCGGACCAGATAAGGACCGATCGCGTGGCCCGTTGGCTCTCCAGGATTTCCGGCAGGACCTTTTCCTGGAATACGGCGATTTGCGGCGGATTGCGGAAGAAGCTCGTTTCGTTGGTGGTAATGACCTCGAAGAGCTTGCTCAGTTCCTTTTTTCGGTCCGGATCGAATTTGAGAAAATAGTAGTACTCGTTGAAGTTTTTGAGGTTGAGTTCCCGCAACCGGTTGGCCAGCCGATTCTCCAGGAGGTACTTGCGGTTGTCGCCGATATAGATGCCGCTTTGTTCGTAGATGAAGTCGCGCAGGTTGCGGAACGCCTCGTCGTCGATGCGCGTCTCCCGCTCCAAGGTGATGGTCTTGGAGAAGAGCGAACTCATGATCGCACCTCCCCGGCCGTGGTATCCAGGTTGTCCAGGGCCCGTTCGGCCGCGGCCTGGATATCCGGGTTGGGATTGCCCAGGGCGGCGAGCAGGGCATGGAAGGCGGCCTGCCCGCCCATGCGGCCCAGTGTCTCCACGGCCTTGATGGCGAGCAGGGTGTTGTCACTTTGCACCAGCGGGATGAATTGCGGGGCGAAGCGGGTGGCACGGAGCTCGGCCAGGGTTTCCATGGCCCGCACCCGCACCCAGTCGTCGTCGTCATGGAGGAAGGCCGCCACGTGCTCTTCCCAGGTGGGATCGGCCTCGGCCAGGCTGGCGGCGGCTTCAGCCAGGGCCAGGCGCACCGGGGCGCTTGCGTCGTGGGCGAGGGGCAGTATGGCCTCGCGGATGGCGGCGTCTTTTTGCGCCGCTGGTACCAAAGCCTCCAGGGCGATGCGCCGCACGTCTTCCACCGGGTCTTGCACGAGGCGTACCAGGTCTTGGGCAAAGCGCTCGGCCCCCAAGCGTCCCAGGGCCGCGGCGGCCAAAAAGCGCGGCAGAGGGTCCGGGGCGTGGGCCATCTTGAGGAAGTGGCTTTCCACCTCGGGCCCGCCCAGGGCCACTGCGGCCTCCAGGGCAGCTTCTTTGACGTCGTTGTACGGGTGCTCCAAGAAGTGGAGAATCTCCGGGGCGCAGTGGTGGCACTGGAGGGTCTTGCCCAGGAAGATCAGGGCGTTTTTGATCACCGTCCCATCCCGGGCCGTGGCGAGGATCTCGCGAAATGTATCGTGAAGCCGCTCGTCTCCATGGCGGGCCATGACTGCGCTCATGCGGCGCTGCACGTCCCGGCCATGGAGGGGGAAGGCCGCTGCCAGGCGCAGGGCCGCTTCCGGGGTGCCCAAACGGTCGATGACCGCTACGGCTACGGTGACGAGGGCTTCGTCGTCGGCATGGAGGGCATCGTCCAAGGCGGCCTTGAGGGCCGGTGCGGCGCCGGTGTCTTTTAGGGTGGCCACGGCCTCCACGGCCTTTTCCAGGCGTTCGGGGGCGGAATCCGGGTTGATGGTGGCGGCTACGGCCAGCATGCGTCCTGCCGCCTCGCCGTCACCCGTGGCTCCAAGGCCGAGGAATGCCGCGTCCTGGATGTCTGGGTCCTCGTCGTCCAAAGCGATGCGGAGGAATTGGCGAAAGCTCGTGCGCTGCTCTTCTGGCAACCAGGAGAGGGCCTTCGGCCCCAAAAGGAGCACCACGGCGCGCACCATCTTGGTGCGCAGGGCGTCGGGGGCGCTTGGCATGCGGGCAAGGAGCAGGGGCGCGGCCTTGCGGTTGCCCATGGCCGCCAGGGCGTCCACGATCATGGAGGCCACCAGTTCCGAGCTATGCTCCAGGGCGCCAGCTAAGGCCTGGATGGAGGATTCGTGGCCGATCTTCATGAGCGCCTCGATGACGGCAAAGCGCACCCATTCGTCGTCCCCCAGGGCGCGGTTGAGGGCCGAGGCCGCTTCCGGGTAGCCCAGTTCCCCCAGGCTTACGGCCGCCTGATAGCGCACGTTGACGTCCGGGTCGTGGAGCAGGGCGTCGCACAGTGGTGGTACGGCCGTGGCGTCACCACACGCGCCAAGGATGTCGGCGGAAAAGATGCGCACGTCTGGATCCGGATCGGTGAGCAGCGGCAGGAGTGCGTCTTGATGCGGGCCAGCCAGGGCGCGCAACAGGTCCATGGCCAGATTCCGGGCCACCGGGCTTTCTTCGCGCAAAAAGGGCAGCAGTGCCTCCACTGTGGAGCGGCCGTTCAGTCGGCGCAGGGCCATGTCCACGGCCTCTTGCACCCCAGGGCTTGGTGAGTGGAGCAGATTCACCAAGAGGGGGATGGCCTCCTGCATTTGGGCTTCGGCGGCCTGGAAGGCCCCTTCGCGCTGGTCTTCGGCGTTGGGGCTTTGGAGCAGGGAGAGGATATCAGCCATGGTTTCTTCCTCGTTGAGATTCGCGGCCTGGGCATCCTCCAAGCTGCATCAATGTCTCGGCAATGGCCTCCAGGTCCACCACCGCATCGGCGATGCCAGCGTCCACCACGGCCTTGGGCATGCCGTATACGGTGCAGGTAGCTTCGCTTTGGGCAAGGACCACACCGCCAGCGGTCTTGAGCTGGCGGGCGCCTTCCAGGCCGTCGCTGCCCATGCCGGTCATGACGAGGGCCGCGGCCCGGTCGGCACAGGTGCGCGCCACCGAGGCGATGAGCTCCGTGGCCGACGGCTTGTACAGGGCGTCTTGAGGCTCTTGTCCCACTTCGGCATGGAGTCGCAGCCCCTGGCGCCGCACCCGCAGATGCAGCCCCCCGGGGGCCACGAGCACCAACCCCGGGGCAAGGGCCATGCCGTCTTCCGCCTCGCGCACCGTAAGGGCGCTGGTGGCGTCCAGACGCTGGGCAAAGGGGCCGGTAAAGGCCCGGGGCATGTGCTGGGCGATGAGGATGGGCGCCGGGAAGTGGGCGGGCAGGGCCGCGAGGATGCGTTGCACCGCTGGCGGGCCGCCGGTGGAGACGCCGATGGCGATAAGCTCCACGCCCTTGGTCCGCAGACCGGGGGCCGGGGCAGGACGCGGCGCGGCAGAAACTTTGGAGGCGCGCCGCCGGGCCACGGCCTTGACCTTGGCGCGCAGCTCGGCCTCGATGTGCACGATCTCGAGGCTCACCCGCGACAGGGCCTTGGGGATGAAGTCCACGGCCCCGGCATCCATGGCCGCCAGGGTCTCTTCCGCCCCTTCACGGGTGAGCGAGCTCACCATGAGAATGGGGCGGGGGGCCTCGGCCATGATGCGGCGCACGGCAGTGATACCATCCATGACCGGCATCTCCACGTCCATGGTGACCACATCCGGGTCCAAGCGCTGGACCATCTCCAGGGCTTCGGCGCCGTTGGAGGCCGTGCCGACGACCTCGATGTCCGGATCTGCGGCCAGCATGGTGGCCAGGGCCGTGCGCATGAAGGCGGAGTCATCCACCACCAGGACGCGAATCATGAGAGCTCCTTGGGTTGGGGGATACACAACGGCAGAAAGCAGCGCCCTTGTAGCCCAAACCCAAACCACGGGGCAAGGCCGAGATGCGCCAGGCGCGCATGCAGGTGGTCTCGTCGCCACGCACCCGACACCTGCCCCCGCAGACCTTCTGCCAGAGGCAGAGGGCAGAAAAAAGGCGCCCGAAGGCGCCGTGGTTGTGATTTGTGAACACAGAATTGTGTATTATAACTTGAAATACAAATCAAATATTCCACTCGTTGCAGTAGTATAATCTCCGGAACCACGAATGCTTCCGGAGTTAAAGACTCCGTCATCGTATTGGGTGTCAATTGTTTGACAAACATCATAAGGAACGTTGTCAAAGCCAATGAATGTTGCCGCAAGAGTCTGTACAGTAGCGTACCCTATACCAATAGTACCTCCATAGACATTGGCGGAGTTCCTCGGTCCGTCAGCAGCCGTGGTTGGGCCGCTGATGATGTTTGCTAAACGTAAATGGAGCCATGTTTGACAGGTTTCTGTTGTAGCGCTTGGTGCACAATTAAATGTAAATCCATCAATAATTCCGTTGCTATTACCGTTTGTTGCAGCCGGCCAACGGGGGTTTGCGGTGTTGTCGTCACCTGGGTATTTGCCGTATTTGTCGTAATAGGTGTAGACTGCTGCAAGAATTTCCCGATACTGATTGTAGAGCCGTTTTATTTTTGCGTTGTTGATGAGTTCTTGCCCCTTGAGTACCGCACCCAGGATGATGCCGATAATCACCAGCACGATTGCTAGTTCCACAAGGGTAAATCCCCGCTGTCCTTTTGCCGTATCCATACGTGACCTCCGTTGTGGGTTTGCCGCCGGGTGCGCCACTGGGCCTGGTCGCGGTCCCGTGGCGCCCAGATGGGGGTGCCGCGTCCGTTGCCCGCAGTTGGTTGTGTATCCTTGAGACCCTGTAGACGAAGGGGAGCGCCTGCGTCAAGATTTCGGCGCGGCGTTCGCCGTTATGGGGCCTTTTCTCCTTTGAGGCGTGCTGTCAGGCGTGCGATGTCCGGATCCTCGGGAAATTCCGCTGCCAGGCGGGAGAGTTCCGCCTGGGCCTCAAGGCGCTTGTTTTGGGAAAGCAAAATTTGCGCCAGATACAGTCGGGTGGTGCGGTCCCCATGGCCTTCGGCCACCAGGGCTCGGAACCGGGCCTCTGCGATGGCGGTCTGTCCGTCGTGCAGGGCGAGGATCCCTTCCCAGCGCCGCACCAAGGGGCTGGTGGCGCCAGCCGTGGTCCGCAGGCCTGCCACCAGGCGCCGCACCTGGGGCAGGTCTTTGTGATTCCAGGCTGTGGCGAGCTGGCCTGAAAGCTCGAGCACACGCTGGTTGTGGCGGGCACGCTGGGAGAAGACCTGCTCCAACTCCAGGGTGGGGCGGGCCAAGTCCTCGATGCCGATCTTGGTGCGCACCGGGGCAGGTGGTGGTGTGGGCGGGGTCTGGGGCTGCAGTGCTTGGGGCGCTTGTGGCGCGGGAGGTGCTGGCGGCTCGGCCGGGGGTGTGGGTGCCGGTACGGGCTCGATGGCCCGTGTGGCCTGGAGCCGCGGGCCCAAGCGTTCCACTTCGCCCTGCACCCAACTCACCAGCGCCCAGCCCGCGCCCACGCAGGCGGCAAGGATCCCCACGCCCACGGCGATGCGGCGCAGCACCCGCAAGGGCACCATCCGCCGAGGGGCGTGTACCGGGGCGAGCGGCGGCGGTTGGGGCGCGGCGGCGTTTTTTTTGAGGCTTTCGTAGATGAGGCTCATGGGGCTATCCGGATGTGCATGACTACCACGAGCTCGCGGGTGGTCTCGCTATCGGCGCGGCGGCCAAAGAGCCAGCCCAGGCCGGGGACTTCGGCCAGGGTGGGCACCCCGCGGTCGCCTTTGTTGCTGTCGCGGAAGATGAGCCCGCCGAGGATGATGGTGTCGCCGCTTTGGGCCCGCACATTGGTGCTCACGTTCCGTACGTCCACCTTGGGCAGGGTCACTTCCGATTGGTCCACGAAACTGGCTTTGTTGGAGAGGTCCACCTTGCTGGTGATGGGAAAGATCTCCAGATCCACGCTGCCATCGTCGCGCAAAAACGGCACCACCCCGAGCATCACCCCCTCGAAGGCCGAGGCGGTTTGGGTGCTGATGGTGACCCCGTTGTCGTCGCGTTCGCTCGTGAGCTCGCGGATGTAGTTCATGGTGGTGCCCGAGGTCACCAGGGCTGGCAGGCCGTGGCGGGCGCGCACGTGCGGGTTGGAGATGAGCCGCACGCCGCCAAAGGTTTTGAGCGCATCCACCGTGGTGTTGAGGATGAAGTCGTAGGTGTCGTCCGAGGTGGGCGCGAGCGAGGAGGGGAACACGATGGGGCCGCCCACGTTGGCGTAGCCGGTTTGCATCCGGCCGGTGCCATTGGTGGATCCAAGGCCAATTTCGAAGACCCGCTCGCCGAAGACCCGGCGCTGGAGGAAGTTCCAGTCCACGCCCAGGTTGAAGCCTTCGGACAGGGTGACTTCGAGGATCTGGGCGTCGATGACCACCTGGCGGCTGAGCTTGCGATCCATGCGGTCGATGAGCCGAGAAACTGCCTCCATCCGGCGCGGCGTGGTCTGCACGTAGAGGGTGCCGGCCACCGGGTCCAGGGTGAAGGTCCCCATAGCCCCTTCGGGCCCGGCGAGCAGGGTGCGCAGGTTGGCGGCCAGTTGCCCGTAGAGGGAGCCTTCCTCCGCGCCTTTGTTGAGGGAGGACTCCACCTGGAAGGCCGAGCGCAGGTTGGAGGTGGTGGTATCGGCGCTGGCGGAGCCGAAGATGTCGCCACCGGTGGCGATGTCCACGCTGGCACGGGTGTTCATGAATTCCAAATGGAAGACGCGTTCGGTAAAGCGCTGGACCACCAGGGTATTGCCCCGCACCTCCCAGTGTACGTCAAAGGCACCCAAGAGGCGTTCCACCACCTGCTGGCTTATGGCGTTCTCGAAGCTGATGGTTACCCGGTTATCGAGGCTGAGTGCCGGGTCAATGACCAGGTCCATGCCGGCGTTGCGCACCACCACGTAGAGCACATCGGCCAGGGGTTCGGAGCGCACCGAAATAGTGATGCGCGTCTCTTCCAGGGGATTGTAGCGGGGCGGGGTGATTTCCAGCGCAGGGGCCGGGGCGGGCGCCTGTTCTTCGAGGGTTTGGATTTCGCTTTCCCGCGCGGCCTGGGCCTGGCGCTTTTCGTCGGCCAGGGCCTTTTGGAGTTGACTGTAGCCGGATCCGGGCTCGAGTGGATTGCGGGCAAGCGGTGGGGCGCAGGCGGTCATGAGGACGATGAGGAGGGCGAGATTAACGCGCATGCTTGAGGGCCTCCCATTGGCGAAGGAGCTGGATGGCTTGGTCGGCGTTGATGGATTTGGGGCCTTGAGTGGCCGAGGCGTTGGTCAGAGTCTGGGCTGGGGCCTCCAGGGTGGCGTTGGCAAAGGCTGGAGTCTCTTGGGATGCCCGCTCCAGGCGCACGGCAAGCGGCGGGATCCACGGCACCATCTCCAGGGCGCCGGCGGCTTCGAGGAGTACCCCCTGGGGCGAGATGGCGTGCACGCGGCGGCCATCGGGGAGCTTGTCTCCTACCCGGAATACCCGGCCATCGATGAGGGCCAGGCGCTCGGCCCCTTGGGGGACGATGAGGGTGAGCCGCGTGGCGGTGCGGCCAGTGGTGGTACGTTGGGAAATGAGCGAGGTTTCGAGGGTGTTGATGGCCGCCTGCGTGGGCCCTTTGCCGAGGGCATCGAGGGCTGCAGCGATGGTCGTGCGCCAGGCGGCATCCGGCAGGGCGGGGGGGGTTATGTCCGGCACCTGCGACGTATGGCGGGCCACCTGTTCTTGGATGCCAGGGACGTACAGGGCCGCGGCTCCCCCCAGAGCCACGAAAGCGGCTCCCATCAGGGCAAATCGGATCAGTATGGCGCGCAGGGAGGGATGCATGGCGAGTTCTCGAAACTTCGGTGGAGGGTCAGGGTGAAGGCATTGCCATCCATGTCAAAGTGCAGGTTGGCGGCAGCGACCGTGTAGCCTTTGGCGTTAAGTTCTCGCTGGAAGGCGTCGAACACCGCCTGGGCCTGGGTCATGGGGAGCTCGATGCCGCCGGTGAGCTGCACGCGCACCCCTGAAGCCTCGTAGTGCATTTCCAGGGTGAGCAGCCGACAGGCCTCGGGCTTGAGGTGTGCGAGGTCGTTCCACACCGCGGCCATGGGGAGGGTGACCTCGGCTTGGAGCACGGCCTGGGCGGTGGCATACACCCCTTGGGCCAGGGCCGCGCGTTCGGCGGAAAAGGCGGTCTCCTGCTGCACTTGGGCCAAATCACGCAAAAGCTCCGCCTTGCGGGCGGCAAGGCCCTCTGCCTGGTGCGCAAGACCCGCTGCCGTGGAGTTGAGCCACAGCCCGCCTACCGCCAAGAAAAGGCCCACCAGCAGCATCGTGCCCCAGGCTAGGGGCTCCCAGGGGCGCAGGGCCGCGGCCAGACGCTCCGCAGGGGAGGTGAGGCTTGCGCCGTGGTGCGCGTGCGCCAGCGGCAGGGCGGAATACTGCGTGCCTGTTTCGGTGCGCAGGGCGCACACCGGCAGGGCGCGGGCGTCTTCCAGGGGAAGGTCGCGGGTAGAGGTTAGGCCAGCCACCCAGAGGGTCTCTTCTACCTCGAAGCCGTTTTCCTTGCCCGCGAAGGTGATGTCCGTCTGCAGGGCGCGCACGGCGTTTGCCCAGGCCGGGCCCTGGTCTTCGGCGAGCATTTGGCGCCGGCCCCAGAGTACGTGCCCCTGGCGCACCACAAGGGCCGTGATGCTCCCGGGAAACTGGAGAAATCCTGCCACGGTGCCGCGCTCGTGGCGGAGGATGCCGAAAAGCAGCGAGCTTGCGTCGTGCACTAAGAGCCCTTGGCTGGATTTGGCGTGCAGGTGGGCAAGCCGTGCCTTTTCCGCCGAGGTCATGAGGTGAAAGCCCAGCAGGGTTTGGTTGGGCCCCAGGCGCTTGCGGGAAAGGGGAAGGAGCGTCGAGGCGTCGTCCAACTCCCCGCCGCGGGCAAGGAGGCGCCTTGCCAGAAGCGGGGCGTACTTGGGTGGGGCGTCGACGCGTATCGCCCCGGGGCCCAGGGTGTCGCGGGTGTCGGCCACCCAGAGACGGAAGCGGTCCAGACCGTCTTTTTCGCCGAGCAGCGTGAGCTCGCCGCGTGCAAGGAGCATGCGGCCAGCGCTGCAGTCCAGCACCACTTCGGTGCGCGGCGCCGGGACCACGGGGATCTGCGCAAAGCTCGCCGGGGAAGCATCCTCCGTGACGGGGGGAGGTGCGGATGGGCTCGGTGGCGCAGGCGGGGCCGCGGGCGGCGTGTCTGCAGGCGGCGCTGCGGGCTGCTCTCTTGGGGGGGCGGCTTCCGTGGGCGGCGCTTCGGGGGTGTGGGGGGCCGTCGTGGACGCTGCCGGGGGCTCCGGCGTGCTCCATCCCGGCGGGGGGATCAAGGCTTCGGCAGGGACTTCCGGCACGATTTCCACTTCCCAGCTGGAGGGCACTTCTACCAGGTCCTCGTTGGGGGGGAGATCGGTCGCGTGCGCCGCGTTTTCTGCAGCAGGCGCTGGCGTGGAGTCCGCCTCCTCGGCGGGCGTTTCCGGGGCCGGCTCCGGGATGTGGGGCATATTGGCGAGCACGTGCTCTGGCGAGAGGAAATCGTCCTCCAGCGGGGCCGCGTCTGCGGTGGGGGCATCCAGGGCTGCGTCGGGACGGCGCTTGGGGTCCTGGGTCATGGCGTTTGCTCCAGGCTCAGAAATTGCCCCGCCATCTGCAATTGATAGCGCTCGGTGGCGTTGGCGTCGTCCCCTACGCGGGTGATGGAGAAGCGCTCGGGCTGGAAGCGGTAGCCCCCTGGTCGGGGGTGAGCGTTGGAGACGATAAGCAGCACCGCTGCGGTTTCTTCCCAGCTGGTCTCCTGGTCCACCAGGATGGGGTAGCGGCGCAGCGCCTCGGGCCGCAGACCCTGGGCACGGGCGAGCAGCTCCTCCCAGGCTTGGACATCGGCGCGCTGGCGTTGCAGTTGGGCGATGCCGTCGGCAAGCAGGGCGTTTTCTTGCTCCAAGGCCGCAGCCCGCGCGCCTTGCACCATGGCGGCTTCAAAAGCGTTGCCACAGAACACGGCCCCTGCGGCCATGACCACCAGGGCCACCGCGGCCCACAGTCCCATACGCATCATGCCCCCAATTTGGTCACGAGTTCGTACACCGGCATGAGCAGGCCCACCATGATCAAGGCAAACATGCCACCGAGGAAAATCATGATCATAGGCTCCAAAGTCTTGGAGAGTACCTCCACCAGGCCTGCCAGTTTTTGGCGGTAGAGGTCGGCGACGTATTGTGCTTGCTCATCGAGCTTTCCCGTCATCTCGCCCACCGCGAGCATGCGCACGGCAAAGGGGTCGAGGGCCTGGTTGTGGCGTAACGCCTCGGAAAGAATTACACCCGCCATAATGGATTTGCGTGTTCCTTGCAACCGGGCCTTGTACACTTCGTTGCCGGTGGATTCGATGACCAGGGCCAGGGAGCGCAGCACACCGATACCTGCGCCGATGGTGATGCCGAGGTATTCGGTGGCTCGGGCCGTAAGCGAGGTATGTAGGATGAGGGAGAGCACCGGCACGCGCAACGCGAGCATGCTGAGGGCGTAGCGCACGGGGAGGAAGCGCTTGCGTGCCCAGGCGAGGACCATTCCCAGGACAGCGAGTAGCCCCACGGTGATGAGGAACCAGTTGCGGAACCAGTCGGCCATGGCCATGAGCAGCCGCGTGGGCGCGGGAAGCTCTACGCCCATGTCTTGGAAGAGGGCCACGAGCTGCGGTACCACATACCAAAACCAGAAGACCACGGCCAAGGTGACTACGGTGAGCAGAAAGGCCGGATAGGTGAGGGCCCGCTTGGTGCCGCTTATGATGTCGTGAATGTGGCGCAGGTGCGCCCCGCTTTTGTGGAGCATGGCGTCGAGCTTTCCGGTCTCTTCACCGATCTCCACCATGTGGTGCACCACGAAAGGGGCGAGCTGGGGCTGGCGGGCCAGGGACTCGCTCAGGGTCTGGCCGGACTGGATGTCGGCGCGGATGCAGGTGATGGCATTTTTGAGGCGAGCATTTTTGCTGTCTTGGGCGAGCTCCTCCAAGGCGTCCATCACCGTGACCCCGGCACCCACGAGCATGCCGAGGTTGTTGTAGAATTCCGAGAGCTCCAGGCGCGAGATCTTGCCAATTCCGAATCCGGTGCGCCGGATAAAGACATCCATGGCCCGGGGCAGGGGCTCGATCTCCAGGGCGATACCGCCGGCGGTCTCCACGTAGCGCACTGCTGCTTCGGGATCCGTGACCGGGAGGTCCAGGACCCCGGATTCGATGCCCCCGGCGCTGGTGAGGACTTTGAAGCGAAAAAGCGGCATGGCTATCTCGGTGTGTAGCGGGTAGTGCCAAGCACGCGCATGAGCTCCGCCACCGTGGTGTCTCCCTGGAGGGCCTTGTCTACGCCGACCTGAAACATGGAGCGGAAGCCTTGGGCCTGGGCCGTGGTCTCCAGTTCCGTCAGCGGCGCCTCGGCTTCGAGCAGGGTACGCAGCTCCGGCGAGACGATGAGGATTTCGTAAACCAAGGTCCGGCCTAGGTAGCCGGACAGGCCGCAGGCCGCACACCCTCGGCCGCGGAACAGCTGCTTTGGCTGCGTGCCCAGGTAGCGGATTTCGGCCTCGCTGGGGATGTACTCTTCGCGGCAGTGGGGGCAGATGGTGCGCACTAGGCGCTGGCTCACCACGGCCACCAGGGATTCGGCGACGCTGAGACTGTCGAGCCCCAGGCCCCGCATGCGCGGAATGGCACCCAAGGCCGTGTTGCTGTGCAGCGTGGAGAGCACCAGATGTCCGGTGGTGGCGGCGGTGATGGCGGTCTTGGCCGTGAGTTCGTCGCGCATCTCGCCGATGAGGATGATGTCCGGATCGTGGCGCAGAAAGTAGCGCATGGCATTGGCAAAGTCGTAGCCTGCGGCCTCGTTCACCTGGGTCTGGCGCGCCAAGGGCACGATGTACTCGATGGGGTTTTCCACGGTGAGCACGTTTTTGCCCAAGAGATCCAGGGACGAGAGCCCTGCCACCAAGGTGGTGGACTTGCCCGAGCCCGTGGGGCCGGTGAGTAGGATGATGCCAAAAGGTTCCTGAAAGGCCCGCTCTAGGTTGCCGAGGTCCTGGGGGAGAAAACCCAGGGCGCGCAAACTCAAATTGGCCCGTTCCTGGATCAGCAGGCGGAGCACTAGATTTTCCCCATACGGGGTGACCACCGAAGAGACGCGCACGTCGAATTTGCGCTCCAGGAGGTTCGCACTCCAGCGGCCGTCCTGGGGCAGGCGCTGCTCGGAGATGTCCATGCCGGCCATGAGCTTGATGGCGGTGATGGCGCGCCTTAGGCTTGGGGGATAGAAGCGCACGCTGCGCAGCACCCCGTCCACCCGGAAGGCGACGTTGATGCCGTGCTCCATGGGACGGATATGGATGTCCGAGGCCCGCTCCTTGATGGCAAAGAGGAGCAGGTGTTCCACAAAGCGTTCCGGATTTACGGTGAGGGAGGTGTCGTTGGCCAGGACGCGCGCCTCGCGCTCCAGGATCTCCTCCACCGGGTTTTCCAGAAAGAAGAAATAGTTGTAGATGGCGGCAACGACCTTGCTCTCTTCCGTGAGCACCACCTGCGGTTTTTTGCCGCAAAAGCGCAGGCAGGCCTGTTCTAGGTCGGGCCCAGGCAGGTTGGATGTGGCCACGCGTACGGCCTCGCCCTCCAGGCGCAGGGGAAGCATGCGCACATTGAGGCAGATCTGGCGGTTGAAATTGCGCAGCAGTGTAAGGTCCGGCGTCTCGCGGGTGATGTCCACGTGGGCAAGCCCCAGTTGCTCGCTTAAGGCCTGGATGAGGTCGTATTCGGAGACGATGCCGATACCCGTGAGCACCTCGCCGAGCTTCTGCTTGGTGACCCGCTGCTCCTGCAGGGCGTAGTGGATGTGCTGGTCGGTGATGAGGCCCCGCTCTTTGAGCAGGTCGCCGAGGCGGATGACAGGTTGGCTCATGGCTGGGCTCCAGACGAGGCAGACTTGAGCTGCAGGACCTCCCAGAACACGGCTGCGGCGCTCATGCGCTTTCCGTCCACCTCCCACAAGGGGATGAAGGCCATGGCGATGGCCAGCAGGAGGATTGTCGCCACCGCCCACGTCCAAGAAAGACGAGTCGCAGCGCCGCGCTCGCGCTGCACTTCTTTCAGGGCCGCCCCTACCACCCGGGCGTTCACGGTTGGGGCGTTCAGGGCCATGCAGGCGTAGAGGGCCCGCTCCAGGATGAGGTTGGCCAGGCGGAGGTTTCCCTGGCACCCCCGCCACAGTCGCCGCGCCCCCCAGGGGGTGAGCCGAAGCTGCGAGCCCGCGGTGGCGAGCTTGAAGTGGGTGTAGTCCACAAGCTCCTTGAAGGACAGCTCTGGGAGGGTGCGGGAGATGGCAATGCGGCTCTTGAGTTGGCGCAGCTCCGGGGCGCCAAGGCGTTCGGCCAGCTCCGGTTGGGCGATGAGCAGCACCTGCACGAGCTTGTGGCCGCCGAACTCGAAATTACCCAGGAGCCGCAGGGCCTCCAGGGAATCAAAGGAGAGGTTGTGGGCCTCGTCCACGGCGATGACGCAGATGCGGCCTTCCTGGTACCGGGAGAGGAAAAAGTCCTGCAGGGCGCGCTGGTGATCCAGAAGCGTCCAGCCAGGATCGGGGCGCAGACCAAAGTCTTCGGCAATGGCCCGAAACAGGTCCTCCTTGGTGAACATGGTGTTGAAGACCCAGGCAAAGTCCACTGGCTCGGACTCTAGGCGGGAGAAGAGCTGTAAGGCCAGGGAGGTCTTGCCCACGCCCACCTCGCCCATAAGGGCGAGAAAGCCTTTGCGCGTGAGGATGCCATGGGCAAGCTCTTCGAGGATGGTACGGGTGGCCGGGGTGTGGAAAAAATGTTCCTGGCTCGTGGCCATGGAAAAGGGGTTGCCCGTGATGTGCAGCCGCGCAAAGGGGTGGTCGTGGGAAGAGAGCATGGCCTGCTTCTTGGGGAAAAAACGCCGGCCGTGTCAAGGATGGATGCGGGAAAACCGCAGGCACGGCGCGTTCACGGACACAAGCTCTGCACGAAGGCCGGGGTGGCGAAGTCCACGATGTCGTCGTGCACGGGGCGCAGATCGGTGGGATTGGCGCTGTAATCGGTGTCGTTGGTCTGGTCCGTGCCGTTACTGACGATGAGAAAAGCCGCGGTCTGGTTGGTGCCGTTCACCAGGGTGAGGGTGCGGTTGCCGCTCAGGTAGGCCACGGCGCCCAAACGTCCCCAGCGGTGGGCCGCCTGGGCGGAAAACCAGGCCGCTGGCGGCAGGGCGCAGCCATTGGCCTTGGCATAGCCGAGCACCTCGTTGCGGGCGCTGCGCACCATGCGCTTGGCCTCGGCCATCACGTCCCGCTTGGTGCCGGAGACGATGCGCGGCAGCAGGGCCGCCACCATGAGGCTCATGATCACCAAAATGATGGCCATTTCCACCAGGGAGAATCCCTTACCAATGGGCTTGGGCGAAATGGGACGGTGCATACACGAAATCCGTACTCCCGAGGTTGAAACTTCCGGGCGGGATGGCCGCGATATGGCCCACGAAGGCCTTAGCATCGATTTCGGCCGTACCGTTGGTGAGCACCCCGCCGATCCAGACGCTGGTGGCGCCGGTGAAGGCAAAGCCGCCATGGGCCTCCAGGTACATGCGCCGGGCGACGTCGGTGGAGGCGTTGGTGGCGCTCGCAAAGGTCGTTCCATCCAGCGAAAACCGGGTGGTGATCTTGGAAAGGGAGGCATTTGCCACCACAAAGACCTGAATGTCCGCCAGGGTGCCGGTGGCATTGAAGTTGAGACGCAAGTCCCCGCCGTCCATGGAAAGGCTCCTGAAGACATACGTGCCGCTTTGCAGCGTGAGCATGCCGTTTTTGGGGATGGTGACGTTTCCGTAATTGCCGGGAGCCAGCAGGCCGTTCGAGCTGACATTGGGTCCGGTGGAGGCAAAGGTCTGCATCCGGGGGATCCCGGGGGAGACGTAGGGCTGCAGCCCAAGGACAGGACTTTGATTTTGCTGGATAGTTCCCGTGACACTGCCTGGCGTAGTCACCGTTACCATGCCACCGGCAACGACATTGCCATGGACCGTTCCAAAAGATTTGGACACTTCCTGCGGCATACACATTGCCATAAATATGCGTGTTTTGAGCAATGGTGATGCTTCCGCCCGCATGGATGTCGCCGTGAATGATCACGTGTTGGTCAAGCGAGATGGAACCATTGGCGATGATCCCCGATGCCTGGGTGTTTTGGGCAAGATTGACCGCGCCACCGGCGAAGATCGTTCCAGTGATGTCCACATTTTGCTCGATGGTGATGGATCCGTCACTGGCGACGTTGCCGGTGACGTCGGAGTTCTGGGGCATGGTGATGGCTGCGGGACTGAAGAGCAGGTGCTGGGCGGCGCTATGGGCCTGGTGGGAGGTGTTGTTCCCGGTGCAGATGAGGTAGTAGAGTTCTTCCATGCCCATCCATTCCACCAGGTCGTCCTTGGGGTCCGTGGTATTGAGTACCGGGGCCGTGTAGTCCAGGTCTTGGGTGGTGTCGTGGCCGCGGGAGGCCGCCCAGAAGGCGGCGCTGATGCTCTTGCCCCCGGAGACGATCGGGGTGGCGGTGGCGTTGGGGGTGGTGCAGACGCTGATGGTGGAGGAAAAGGGGCGGTAGGCGTAGGCGCGGCCCCAGATGTCGGTATCCGGCAGTTGGGCGCTGGTGAGGTTGGCGGGTAGGGTGTCGTTGTGGGCATCGGCCCACTCGACGATGGCGTGGCGCAGGGCCAGCAGGGCCTCTTTGCCCTCCTGGCGTTTTTCGTGCCGGGTGCTGGAGACAAGCGCCGGCACCACCAGGGCGGCAAGGATGCCGAGGAGGACGAGGACGATGGCGGCTTCCACCAGGGTGAACCCACGCTGCGGCATAGCTACTCCGGGAAGAAGAATTGGGCGCTCTTGAGGGTGACCCGTTGCCGGTAGGATCCCGTGCCCTCGGTCCAACCGAGCAGGACCTTGTCCATCAGGGCGTTCCAGGGGGCGTTCATGGTGATGGAATGGCGGAAATACTCGCTGGCCGCGTAGCGGTGTTCCGGCGCCACCCCGCCATCCAGGCCCGAGACGGTGAGATCGCTGCACCCGGCGCAGTTGAACCACACATGGGTGGTGTAATTCCCGCTGGTGGCATTGCGCAGGATCTCCACGCGCACCGGGTAGGTGACGGTGCCGGTTTCGTCGAAATAGGTTTGGTTGGAAGAGCGGACGGAATTGGGGTGCGGCGGGCTGCCGTCAGACGGGGTGAAGTTGTGTTTGAGGTCGTCTTTGCCCCGGTCCAGATCGCTACTTCCCGTATTGTTTCCCCAATAGGCAATGCCCAGGTGGTCGAGATGGCTTCCAGGATCGTTAAATCCCCCAGAGGTATAGAAATCGAACTCTACCGCCATCTTGGGCGGCAGCACGAAGGGGGGGACGCCGTTATCGCCGGGCTGGTTGAAGGTGCTTGCGTATCCCAGGGCCGAACCCTTGCCGCCGCAGGACTGATGCGTGTTGGTGGCCGCGCTCACCACGGCGAAGGTAAAGCCGTCGGCGAGCGGATCGCCGACTTTTTCCACCGTGAAGGTGAAATAGGCCCGCAGTCCCTTGCCCAGGGTGCAATTGCCGTTGGTGCAGACCGGAGTGCCGCTGGTGGCGTTGAGATTCCCCGTGTACCACACGCAGCCGTAGGAAAATGCGGGGGTCGTGCCATTGGGGATGCCGAGGACGATGGACGAGGGCGTGATCTTGGCGCCCAGATCGTTGGACCCGCTGGTCACGGCTGCGGTGTGCAGGAGGATGTCGTTCCAGGTGGCCAGGGCGCCGGGGGTCTGTGCACCTTTTGCCCGGTCGGCGCACAGGATGGTCTTGAGGTGCGGCAGCGTGACGGCAAGGATCAGGTCGTCGTCCGCCTGCCGGGCATCGGTGCTGGCGTTCAGCGCCGCGTCTTCTTGGAAGTCCGGCCCCGAGCTTGCCACCACGAAGGCCACGTCCGCAATAGTCTGCCCTTCTGGGGAAACGAAGGTGCCTGATGTGGCGTTGGCGGCGCACACATCGCCGGTGAGCCCCGGATCCCGCCGGTAGCGGATGGCGTTTCCCCATGGGTCTTTGGGGGCGCCTAAGGGGGTCAAGGTGGCAGGGAGGATACGGGAGTTGGCCTGCGCCACGCCGATGACGCCGTCACGCACTGCCTGCAGCGTGGCGCGGGCCTCGCTCATCTTGCCGTGCAGAATGCCGCTTTTGAGGGTCGGCACGACCATGGCCGCAATGAGCCCCACCACCACCAGGACGATGGCCAATTCCACCAAGGTAAAACCACGCGGGGTTTTCATTGTGGTCCTACCACGTTGCGAAGGTAGCCCATGACCTCGTAGGCTTGGACCGGGAGCACCACATCATCTTTGGTGGGCGAAGAAAAATCCATACTCGCGGAAAGCGGCACGATGGCGTTGGTATTCAGCCCTGCAACACTGGGGTGATCGGCCACGCGGTTTTTTCCCAGGCTGATCACCGCAAAGGCAATGCTGGTGCGGTTTTCGCCTTCTGGAAGCAGGATGGCCCGGGAAGCGTTCCCATCAGGAAGCGTCAGGAGCTGGCCGCGGGCGGCGTCCGTGACCACGGCGAAGGACTCGTCAAGCGGGAGCCCGGCGGTGGTGACCCCGCGGACCATGCGCAGATCCCCGCCCCAGGGGTCCAGCCCGGTTTCGTTGCTGCAGCGCAAAAAATCGGTGTCGCTGGGGTAGTGCTCATGGAGCAGACTTGCCCGCAGCATGCAGTCGCGCACCTCCAGGAGCTGGGCCCGCGCCTTGGCCAGGCGTCGGGTCTCGGCCAAGGCGCTCCACGAGAGCGCCCCCACGGCGAAGAGCAGGCCGATGATGACGAGGGCGATACTCACTTCGAGGAGGCTGAAGCCTGTGGGAGGCATGGACCGCAGTTGGATCATGGTGCGTTTTCGCTCTGAGGACCGCGGGAAACCCCAAGGTCTTGGAGGCGACCGTTGGCGATGGAGTAGAACCAGCCATGCAGGAGGAGGCGGCGGCCTCGGCTCCAGGCCCGGCGCACCAAGACATTGTGCGCCAGGGACTCGACCCCGTGGCGCACGTTGAGCTGGCCGATGTCGTCCACGTCTGCCTCAGGGTGCGCTTCCACCAGGCGGCGGACCGATTCGAGCCAATGGTCGAGCACGCCGGGGGTCGTCCCCCGCATCACCGCCTCGATGCCGCCGCAGCGCGAATGCCCGCAGACGATGATGTGTTCCACGCGCAAGACGTCGATGGCATACTGGAGCACGCACATGAGGTTCATGTCTGTATTGATGACCTGGTTGGCGATATTGCGGTGCACGAAAACTTCGCCGGGCATGACGCCGGTGAGTTGGTCTGCGGGCACGCGGCTATCCGCGCAGCCGATCCACAAGAACTTGGGTTTGTGCTGGCGTTCCAGTTTACGAAAAAATCCGGGGTGGTCGCGCTCCACGCGCTCGGCCCAGGCGATGTTGTTACGAAGCAGCTGTGCGATGTCGG
The DNA here is from genome assembly GCF_027925145.1 of Thermodesulfomicrobium sp. WS. Lineage (GTDB taxonomy): Bacteria > Desulfobacterota > Desulfovibrionia > Desulfovibrionales > Desulfomicrobiaceae > Thermodesulfomicrobium. The sequence goes on along the minus strand of NZ_AP027130.1, from coordinate 2,307,252 downwards.
TCATGGGCACTCCGGATTTCTTTTTGGGGAATATGGATGTCGCCTAGATGTGCCCCGGATCCGTTGTCAAGGGTGGTTGTGCGCTCGTGGCGTCCTGGTGCTGGGCTGTTGTCGCCGGACCGTGCTTGACAGGGGCGGTGCTGGCGGGTGAGCATTTTTGCATGGAGCGATCACAGGAAACAGCAGACGCCCGCCGGTATCCGCGCTTGGAATGCTTGGCGCCGGTGCGGGTGCGCTACGCGGGATGGCGGGTGCAATTTGCCCGCATGGTGGACCATAGCGACGGTGGTTTTCGCGTGCTGTCGCGCTCCGCCTTCGAGGAAGGGGCGCAGGTGGAACTGGTGTTCGAGGGCTTTGTGCCCGAAGGCTCGGCCTTGAGCCTGCTTGAGACCTACGCGGGCGTGGTGCGCTGGGCCCGCAAGGTGGAAGGGTCGGGGCTCCCCTTGTTCGAGGCCGGCATAGAGTGGGTGCGCGATTCCTCGTGACCGGCGTCAGCCCGGCCACGAGGACGGGTTAGGCGAGGATGTCGCTGGACACGGACCGGCAGCTGGCGGTGCCGGTCATGACCATGGCCTGCTTGAGTTCCGTGGTGAGGGCATCCAGGTAGGTCTCCACGCCGTTTTGCAACCCGCCGATGGCAGCCACGGAGAAGGGTCGGCCGATGAGTACGGCGCGGGCGCCTAAAGCGAGCATCTTGAGCACGTCGCCGCCGCTCCGCACCCCACCGTCCACGAGCACTGGCACGAGGTGCCCCACGGCTCGGGCCACGGCAGGAAGCACTTCCGCCGTGCCGGGAGTGCCGTCGAGCACCCGGCCGCCGTGGTTGGAGACCACGATGGCGTCCACCCCGGCGTCTACGGCCAGGCGCGCCTGATCCGGGGTCATGATGCCCTTGAGGATGAAGGGCACGGGAATACGCTCGCGGATGCGCTGCAACTCTTTGGCCGAGCGCGGCGATACGGGTCGGCCCATCTTGCGCAGGGTCACGAGCCCGGCGGCGTCGATGTCCATGCCCACCATGGGCACGCCGCAGGCGAGCACCCGCTCGAGCTTTTCGAAGAGTTCCTGGTCTTCCCACGGCTTGATGAAAGGGATCCCCCGGCCGCCCGCTGCCGTGAGGGCAGTACAGGCCGCATCCAGGATGAACGGCGGCACGCCGTCCCCGGTGCACCCCAAGGTGCCGCGGGCCGCGCAGCCGTGGATGATGGCGTCGATGTACTCCTGTTCGCTCCTGCCGCCGCCCATGTTGAAGGACACCCCGCCGATGGGCGCGGCCAGCACCGGCACGCTCAGGGTGTGTCCCAAAAACTCCACGCTGGTGTCGGGATCGGTGGTGTCATGGATGAGGCGCATGGCCAGACGCACGCGGGAGAGGGCCTCCACGTTGGCCATGAAGGCCGAGCCCGTGCCGAGGCCGCCCATGCCCGGTACTTCGCCGGCGCAGGCCTTGCCATTGCATACCGGGCACACCCGGCAGTAGCCGTGCATGAGTTCTTTGGCTGTGGCGCGAATTTCTTTCATGCGCAATCCTCCTTGGAAGGAAGTTGGGTGAGGGCATGCGCCCAAAGGATATGGTCTTCCATGGCCTTGGCCGCAGCAGCAGGGTCGTGGGCCAGGAGCGCCTCAAGGATGCGATGATGTCCGGCTACCGAGGCGTGGTGACGCGCTGGGGATTGGAGCGCCTCTTCGCGAGTTTCGGTGAATGCGGCGGCTGTGGCGGCCAAGAGCTCGGGCACGAGAGGGTTTTCCGTGGCCTGGGCGATGGCGTGGTGCACTGCCATGTCTCGTGCTCCCCAGCGGCGGGGGTCGGCTTCCGCGGCCTGGGCGGCTATGGCCTCTCTGATGGCTTCCATGTGGGCGTCGGTAGCCTTACGGGCAGCGAGCGCTGCGATCCCTGGCTCCACTACCAGGCGCAGTTCGAAGAGGCGGTCGAGGTGAGCGCGCGCCCCCGCGAGCGCTGCTCCCATGGCGCGGGTAAAGGCCTGGGGAGAGCTCACCACAAACGTGCCTGCGCCGCGTCGGCTCTCCACCACGCCTTGGGCGGCCAGATGCTTGACCGCCTCCCGGATGCTCCCCCGGGAGACGCGAAATTTTTGCGCCAAATCCCGCTCTGGCGGAAGCCGCTCGCCTGGGCTAAGGCCCAGGTCGTCGATGAGTCGAAGAAGATGGTGAGAGAGTGGGGTTGTCATTGGTCTGACCAATTGCCGCGACTGGAGGCTTCGGTCAAGAGGGGCCTCGTCGCGTTGGGAGGTAGGGATGGAACAGCAGGAAATCGAGCGGCTGTGGGAAGCCTTTTTCGCCAAGTACCAGAAGACCGAGGGGGACCGCAGCTCGTGGTCCGCGCCGTGGATGGTCTTTGCCGGCGGCCGCAAGGTGGAGATGATCATGACCCGCTGTCCGCGGGGCACGCGCTTTCGGTTTTTCGTGGACGGCAAGCAGGTGGAGGAGGTGGAGGGATTCGACGGCCTGGCGGCCAGACTTCCCGTCTGGGAGGCGCAGTTTCCGGGCGTTTTTGCCGCGGAAGATTTCTTTGCGCAAATGGCGGAGATGGTCTCGTAGCCGACCGCGCGCCTCGAGGTAAGGGCTCCGAGGCGCGCGGCGTGGTTTTAGAGGGCGTAGAGCTCGGGGCCGGAGAGGATGCGCACCCCTGCGGCCTGGAGGGTCTCGATGGCCTGGTCCGTACGGTCGAAGCGGAAGATGAGTACCGCATTTTTGCCGCTCTGGGTGACAAAGGCGTACATGTACTCCACGTTGACCCCACCTGCTCCCAGGATTTCCAGGATGTTATGGAGTCCGCCCGGCTGATCGGCCACTTCGACGGCCACCACGTTGGTGCGGCCCACGGTGAATCCGCCAGCCTTGAGGATTTCCTTGGCCCTTTCCGAGTCGGTGACGATGAGACGCAGGATGCCGAAGTCCGAAGTGTCGGCCAGGGACAGGGCGCGGATGTTGATGCCCCCCTGGGCCAAGAGTTTGGTCACCTCAGCCAGGCGACCGGCGCGGTTTTCCAGAAATACGGAGATCTGTTCGACTTTCATGGTTCCTCCCAGGGAGAGCTTAGGCGCTGCGGAGATCCAGGATGCGTTTGGCCTTGCCTTCGGAGCGCTCGATGCTGCGCGGCTCCGACAGGGTCACTTTGGCGGTGACGCCGAGAAACTCTTTGATGTTTTTCTGTATCCTGGCCTCGATGCGCTGTAAATGCTTGATCTCGTCCGAGAAGAGGCTCTCGTCCACTTCCACCTTGACTTCCAGGGTGTCGAGGCTGCCTTCCCGGCGCAGGATGAGCTGATAATGCGGGGTGATTCCCTGGGTCTCCAGGAGGATGGCTTCGATCTGCTGCGGGAAGACATTGACCCCGCGGATGATGAGCATGTCGTCGGAGCGGCCTTGGATACGGGTGATGCGGCGGTGGGTGCGGCCGCATTTGCACGGGATGGCGTTGATCTGGGTGATGTCCCGGGTGCGGTAGCGGATGAGGGGTTGCGCCTCTTTGGTGAGGGTGGTGATCACCAACTCGCCGGTTTCCCCTTCCGGCAGCACCTCCCCGGTTTGCGGATCGATGATCTCCATGAGGAAGTGATCTTCCCAGAGATGCAGGCCGTCCTGGGCCTCGCGGCATTCCATGGCCACGCCGGGGCCCATGATCTCCGACAGGCCGTAGATGTCCAGGGCCTTGATGCGCAGCTTGGATTCGATTTCCGAGCGCATTTTTTCACTCCAAGGCTCGGCGCCGAAGATGCCGGTATGGAGTTTGAGATCCGTCACATCGATTCCGGATTCCACAATGGTTTCGTAGAGATACAAGGCATAGGAGGGGGTGCTGCACAGCACTGTGGCACCGAAGTCGCGCAGCAGCATCACCTGACGTCGGGTGCCGCCGCCGGAAATGGGAATGATGGTGGCCCCAAGGCGCTCCACCCCGTAGTGCATGCCCAGCCCGCCGGTGAAGAGGCCGTAGCCATAGGCGTTGTGGACGATGTCCCGGCGGCTGCCGCCGGCGCACATGAAGGAGCGGGCCATGAGGTCCGCCCAGTTGTGCACGTCCCGGGCAGTGTAGCCCACTACCGTGGCCTTGCCGGTGGTGCCGGAAGAGGCATGCACCCGCACGACGTTGTCGCGGGGCACGGCAAAGAGGCCAAAGGGGTAATTGTTGCGCAGGTCCTGCTTCTCCGTAAAGGGCAGGTGCCGCACGTCGGCCAGGGTGCGGATGTGTTCGGGCCGCACCCCGAGTTCGTCGAATTTTTTGCGGTAAAACGGGACATTGTAGTACACTTTGTCCACCAATTGGCGCAGACGCCGAAGCTGGAGGGCTTCCAGTTCGTCACGGGGCAGGGTCTCTTGGGCGACATCGTAGAGCATGGGGTCCTCCTCAAGGGGCGGTGGCGCTCGCGGTGCGGTGTTCTGCTGGGGCAGTACGGAGTGCGCCGCGAGACGTGGGAATCATGATGGGATGCGCTGTCCTTGAACAATCGATTATTGTTCGTCAAGGCGATTTGCCCTTGTCCGCGGTTTGCAGTAGGCACGTGTCGCTCTGTGCAGGAGGCGTGTGTGGAAAACAAAATGCAGGAGATTGTCGCCTGGCTCGACGGGAAAAAAGGCCAGGACATTGTGGCCATGGACGTGTCGGCGCTCACGAGTCTCTGTGACGTCGTGATCCTCGTGACCGCCCTTTCCGCCCGCCACGCCCAGGCCATGGCCGAAGACTTGGGGCTTCACTTCCGCCAGCACGGTTGGCCGGTGCTGGGGGTGGAGGGCATGGGCCTTGGCGAATGGGTGCTCCTCGATGGGGGCGACGTGGTGGTGCATGTGTTCGTGGACGAGGTCCGCCAGCGCTACAACCTGGAGGGGATGTACGCGCAGGCGCCGCGTCTTTGGCCCCGGCCCTAAAAGAGGCGTGCCCCTACAGGGACGTCCTGTTCCGGGACCGCCAGGACCACGGCGCCGTCTTCGCGAGCGAATCCGGTGAGGAGGAATTCCGAGAGCACCGGGCCGATGCGTTTGGGCGGCAGGTTGAGCACCCCGAGGATGAGGCGGCCAAGGAGCGCTTCTTTGGTGTAGAGCGCCGTCACCCGGGCGCTGGTGGTCTTGATCCCCCACGGAGGGCCGAAGTCCGCGCGAATGCGGTAGGCGGGGATGCGGGCCTCGGGAAAGTCGTGGACCTCGACGATACGGCCGACGCGCAGTTCTACGGCTGCAAAGTCTTGCCAGGTGATGGTGTGCATGTGGTGCTCCTGCAGTGGTGGGACGTGCGAAAACATCTCGACACGGGCATCGGTTGCGGGTATGGGCGCCTGCAATCCTTGTGGCGGAAAACGGTAAAGGAGACAAGAGTGGTCAAAGACCTTGGAAAAAAGATTGTTTTGGGCTTGGTGGCGGTGGCGTGTTTGGTGGGTGCCCATGCGGCGCTGGTGGCGTCCGTAGTGGGTTGAAGGAGGGAGCAATTCCCATCGCTTCGATGCCTTCGCGGTGCACCGCGGAGGCATTGTTTTTTTTTTTTTTTTTTTTCGGGCTTCGGTGGATTTTGGGTGACGGGGCTGTTGGCCATTGTCAAAAGAGGGACTTTTGTGTCACATCGCGGTCGCTCAACCGAGGAATGGTGATCGCAACCGGGAGAGAGAACCATGAGTGCATCCAGAAACGAGGTCGTGGAGCTCTACGTCTTCAAGAAGAAAGAGGTTGCCATCGTGTGTCCGAGTTGCGGGCTTGCCAAGACCGTGCCCGTGGAGCCCTTGCGCACCAAGGGACATTGGGAGGTCAAGGCCAAATGTACCCGCTGCGCCCACGTCTTTCGCATCAATCTCAATTTTCGCAAATATTTTCGCAAGACGGTGGCCTTGCAGGGGCAGCTTCTGGACGCCGCAGATGCCACTGCCCCTGTGGCCCGGGTGCTGGTGCGCGATATCTCCATGGAAGGCGCTGGCCTTGAAGTGCAGGAGACCGCGCGGAGCCTGAGCTCCGGGGAGATCTTGGTGCTCCAGTTTCCTACGGCGGAGGGCGGACAGCTGCGCAAGGACGTGGAGCTCAAATCCGTGCGTGGAGATCGTGTGGGGGCACGCTTTGTGGATCGACGCTTCGATCCAGCGGTGTTCGCTTGGGTATCGGCGAAATAGGAACGAACTATGGCGAGAGAATCGGGACGAGTCCGCAGACGTTGGGTCCCTGTGCTGTTCACACTCGGGGCGTTGGTGCTGCTTGCAGCTGCAGCGCTGGTGGCGTGGCGGCCGGAGTTGGTGCTCGGCCGCCAGGAGCCGGTTGTCCGCTCGGTGTACATCTTTCCGCCTGCCGCGGCCCAGGCCGGAGCGGCGTGGCGGTTGACGGGCCAGTGGCGCGCCCCGGGCAAACAGGACCGCGACGAACCCTTGTGGGCCGTGGAGTTCAAGCCCGTACCCGATTGGGAAGCCCCGGCACCAGTGCTCATCGCTCAGGGAGAGCGCGGCGTGGAAGTGCGCGGCACCTACCAGCCGGCGCCGTTTACCCGCGAGCCTCCCCTCAAGGTGGCCGGTTCGGTGGTCTTGGCGGATGCGGCGGTAGAGTGGGCGCGCCTGGCTTTGGTGCGCTCCGGCGCCGGCGAAGTGCGGCGCTTGCCGGGACTGGTCCCGGAATCCACGGAAGTGGAAGGGGCTTTTTTTGCGGAGAAGGTTCGTCGATCCATTGAGGTGCGCGCTGTGGGCACGGAGGCGGGGCTTACGGCCTTGATGAGCCGAGCGTGTGCGATGGCCATAAGTTCCCGACCGCTCACTGCGGCGCAGGAATCTTCAGAGGGTTTGCAGTCCCGTATGGTGGGCCAGGATGCCTTGGCGGTGCTGGTCGCCCCCGACAATCCTGTGCGCATTGTGGACATGGAGACGCTGCGGGGGATCTTCAGCGGCCGCATCCAGCGCTGGAGCGAGGTGGGTGGCCCAGATATCCCCATCGTTGTCGTTGCCCTGGAGCCCAATTTTGGCACTCACCGGCTTTTCCAGGAGATGGTGCTGGGGGACCTGCCCTTGACGGGCGCGGCCCGCAAGGCGCCTACGCCAGCAGCGGTGGACGCGCTGGTGGCGTCTACCCCCGGCGCCATTGGGTATACGAGCCTGCCGCTTTCGAAACAGGCGGCATTGGTGGCGCTTCGCACGGAACCGGGGCAAACTCCGGTGGTGCCTTCTGGTGCCTCGGTCCGGGATGGATCGTATCCTTTGGTGCGGTCGCTCTTTGTGGTCTGGCGCAAAGAAGCCCCCCCGTCGGAACTGTTGCAGGCCATATTTTCCAGTGAAGGGAAACGCATTCTGGAGCGTTTTGGTTTTCTGTTACCACCGAATTGATGGTGCATGGGAGCAAGTGGCATGCAGAAGCGAGTCTTGGTGATTGATGATGACCAGTTGATGTGCTTGGCGCTGGCCAAGATGCTTGTGGCGGAAGGCTATGCCGTGGAGCAGGCTGGCGATGGAGATGAGGGGTTGCGTCTCTACCGCCAAAATCCCTTTGATGTCGTGGTCACGGATATGATCATGCCGGATAAGGAGGGGATTCAGATCATTCGGGAGCTGCGGAAATTGGATCCCAAGATCCGCATCATCGCCATGTCGGGCGGTGGTCGGGGCGGGGCCACGGATTATCTCAAGTGGGCCAAACTGATGGGGGCCAAGCGCTGTCTGAGCAAGCCCATCAAGCGCGAAGAGTTGGTCGAAGCGGTGGCGGAAGTGTTGGCCCTGCCCTAGGGCATTCTCCGGACAACCGGCAGCAGCGAAAGAGGACGAGGTCATGGAACGAAGACGGGCTTTCTACAACCTGCTCCAATTCAAAATCCATTTGGGCATCCAGGTTATCCTGGTGGCGAGCTTTATGGCCCTGGGCTACTTCATGTACCAGGCCCAGCTCGCGTTCCTCTTGGGTGAGGTACGGCGCCAGGGGCAGGAGCAGGTGACCGTGGTGGCGCAGGCCAGTGTGCCGCCTTTGGAGCGCGGGGCGACGTACCTCCTTGAGGAAGTTGCGGCGCGGGCGGAGTTTTCCCCTTCCGTGGCCTACTGCTTGATCACGGATGCCAACGGGAATCCACTCAATGACGGAGAAGTGCGGCCCGGGGTGACCCGTTTTGCCATGGCCAAGGCAATCCCTCCGCAAGACGTGCTGATCTTTACTCAAGATCTGACGCGGGGCGGGGTTACGTTGGGGCAGGTGCGCCTGGCCATGCGCATCGATAAGGCCAGGGAGGAAGCCCAGCGTACCGTCATTCAGCTCATCGCCGCCTTTGCGGTGGTGCTCGGCGTCATCGCGGTGTTTTTGTACTTCTTTCTCAACCGTCTGCTTATCCAGCCTGTGGCCAACCTGGCCGAACTCACCGAGACCTTGGCCCGAGGTGAGTTCGTGACATCCAACTTGGACCGTCGTTCGGACGAACTCGGCATTCTGGCCGAGGGTTTCAACATCATGAGCCGCAATCTGCGCGAGCTCTACCGCGGTTTGGAACAAAAAGTGGCCGAGCGTACCGAGGAGCTCGGCAAGGCCTTTCGGGAAGTGGAGGCCATTTTCGAAAACTCCTTGGTGGGTATCGCCGTGATGACCCCGGATCACCGGGTAGTGCGGGCCAATACCCGTTTCGCCATGATCTTCGGCTATACCCAGGAAGAGATGCCGTCCATCGACCCGGTGCAGCTGCATGTGTCCAATCGGGATTTCGATACCTTTGTGGAGAAATTTTTCAGCCAGTTGCCGGAAGTGGAGATCACGCAATTGGAGTTCCAGTTCCGCCGGAAAAACGGCGAAATCTTCTGGAGCCAGATCTCTGCCAAGGCGCTGGATGAAAGTGACCCGGATAAAGGCATCATCGTGGTGCTCGAAGACATCACGGAACGGAAAAAGGCCAGTGAACTCCTGCGCCGTCACGCCGAGGAACTCCGTTTGGCCAAGGAAGAGGCCGACAAGGCCACGCGCACCAAGAGTGAGTTCTTGGCACGTATGAGCCACGAGATCCGCACGCCCATGAACGCCATCTTGGGCATGGCGGAAATGCTCCAGGAAACGGGCCTGACGGAAGAGCAGGCGGAATACGTGCGCACGTTCAGCTCCGCGGGCGAGCTGCTTTTGGGGATCATCAATGACATCCTCGACTTCTCCAAGATCGAGGTGGGGCAGATCAAACTGGAGACCGTGCCCTTCGACCTGCAGGAGTTGGTGGAGGATATCCACAAGCTGTTCGTCTACCGGGCCGAGGAAAAAGGGTTGGCCTTGTCGTGTACCCTGTCGCCGGGCCTGGCGACGCGGTATCAGGGCGATCCGTTCCGTATCCGCCAGATCCTCATCAACCTGGTGGGCAATGCCATCAAGTTCACCCACCAGGGCAGCGTCCGCCTGACCGTGGAGGACGCCGTGGCCGAAGACGGCTCGCCCTGCTGCCTCTTCAAGGTACAGGATACGGGCATTGGCATCCGCAAGGACAAGATTTCGACGATTTTCGAAAGCTTTGCCCAGGCCGACACCTCCACCACCCGGGAGTTCGGCGGCACCGGCCTCGGTCTCGCCATCTCCAAGAAGCTGGCCGAGCTCATGGGCGGCGATATCTGGCTGGAGAGCGAGGTGGGCCGCGGGACGACGTTCTTTGTCCTCTTGCCCCTCAAGCCGGACTTCAGCGTTGCCGCGCAGGAACGCCGCAGCCAGGTGCCGTCCGATCTGCGGCTCCTGGTGGTGGAAGACCGGCCGCAGGCCCATGACAGCATCGCCGCTCTGGTGCGCTCGTGGGGGCTGACGCCGCAGGTGGCTTCGCACCCTGCAGATGCCGTGAACGCCGTGCGTTTGGGCGGGGTGGACATGGTGGTCGTGGACAGCCGGGTGGATGGAGACCCGGGCTTTGAGGTGGTGCAGCTTCTTCTGGGACAGGACGTCGAGGCCCCGCCCATGGTCTTGCTGGTGGATTCTCCGCAAGCCTTGGGTGAGCTCCCAAGCCCTTCGGAGGTGGGGGCGCTGGCGTACGTCCTGCGCCGGGAACGCACCGTCCGGCTCCAAGACGTGCTCTTGGATCTGGCCTCCCAACAGAAGCACCGCCGCCTGACCTCGGCGCGCCAGCAGTGGAAGGTGCTGCTTGTGGACGACGTGGAGGCCAACCGCAAGGTGGTGGAACTCTTCCTGAAGAACACCAATGTGGTGCTCACCCATGCGGAAAACGGTCAGGTGGCGGTGGACCGCTTCATGGCCGAACCCTTCGATCTCGTGCTCATGGATATGGAAATGCCGGTCATGGATGGCCTGGAGGCCACCCGGCGCATCCGTCTCTGGGAGCAGGAAAAGCGGGAGTACTCCACGCCCATCGTGGCCCTGACGGCCCATGCCTTCCAGGAGCATCGTCAGCAGTGTTTGGCTGCGGGGTGTACGGACTTTTTGGCCAAGCCGCTCAAGAAGCAGGATCTGCTCGACATGATCGAGCGCTATGCGGGGATGCGGGAGACGCTGCGGCCAGGGGCCCCGGCGGCAAGCCAGGCGCCGCTTCCGGAAAGCGCCGACGAGGACTCTTCGCCGGTACAGATCGATCCGGAGCTGGCGGATCTTCGTCCCATGTTTTTGCGCACCGTGCGCGACTTCCAGCGTCAGATCAAAGAGGCCCTCGACGTGGAGGACTTTCTCACTGTGCAGCGGTGCGGCCATAGCCTCAAGGGCCTGGGCGCCACGTACGGCGTGGAACCGGTGAGCCAGATGGGGCGCAGCCTGGAGCTCGCCGGCCAAAACAAGCAGAAAAACGCGGCCATCCAGGCCTTCAACATGCTGAGCACCTTTATGGATACCGGTGAGGTCCCCAAGGTGCAGACAGAAAAAGCAGCCTGTACCTTGGTGGAGGACCTGGCGGAAGCCAGCGGCTCGGAGCGTTTGGTGGTCTACGTGGCCCCGGAGATGCGCGAGCTCATCCCCTTCCTCATGGACTCCATGCGCAAGGATTTGGAGATCATGCACGGGGCCTTGGAGCAGGGGGATTTCGCCACGGTGCGGCGGCTGGGACACAGCCACAAGGGGTTTGGCTCTACCTATGGTTTCGACTACGTCACCGAGACGGGCTATGCCATCCAATGCGCGGCCGAGGCCAAGAACACCGAGGAATTGACGCGGCTCTTGCAGAATTTGCGTCAGTATCTCGATCAGGTGCACGTGGTATACGGCGAAGCGCCTGCCCCCGAAGCCGTGGAGCCGGTACGGCTGGAAGACGGTGGAGCACCGGCGCGGCCGGCAGTGTCCGCGGCCTCGGTGGTGGCCGTGGATGCGGAGCTCATGGACTTGGTGCCGCTCTTTTTGGATACCATGCGTCGGAATTTGGCGGAGATGCGCGAGGCCCTGCCACGCGGGGACTTCGAGACCATCTGCCGCCATGGGCATAGCCAAAAGGGGCTTGGGAGCACGTACGGCTTCGAGGAACTTGGCGAGATGGGGGTGCAGATCGAGAATGCCGGCAATCGGAAAGATTTCACCGAAGTGGCGGCGCTGCTCGATGCCATGGACGCCTATTTGGCCACAGTGCAGGTGGTCCGCAAGGAGGGATGATCAATGATGCGGCAGCGCGAACTCTTTCCCCAGATACCCATAACCGTGCTTTTGGTGGACGACGAGTTTCTCATCGGCGAGGCCATGCGCATCAAACTCGCCAGCCAGCGCGACATCACCTTCCACTATTGCCGGGAGCCCGACCGGGCCTTGGAAGTGGCGCTTTCCGTGCAGCCTACGGTGATCCTCTTGGATTTGGTCATGCCCGGGGTCAATGGTCTGACCATGGTGAAATTCTTCAAGACCAGCGAGGACTTTAGGGAGGTCCCGCTCATCGTGCTGTCCGCCCGGGAGGAGCCGGAACTCAAGAAAAAGGCCTTTGACCTCGGTGCCGACGATTACATGATCAAGGTCCCGGACAAGCTGGAACTCATCGCCCGCATTCGCTGCCATTCCGAGCGCTATATCTTCCGCAGGCAACGAGATGCGCTCCTGGAGCGCTTGCACCAGGAAGAACCGCTGGCTGCTGTTTCTCACGGAGCATGAGAGCGTACGTATGCACCCCCAGGTCATCCTTTCTCTCAATAAAATCCTCCTGCATGCCGCTTCGTTCGATGATGCATGGAAAAAATTGGTCATCGAAGTGCCAACGGTCTTTGGTTGTGAGCAGGTCCGTTTGTACCGGAAGCATCCTTCCAAATCCGAAGTCATTGCTCGGGTGGCCGGCAAAAACGGAACGCAGGAGATGATTGCGCTGCCGTTTGCGACTTCGAGTATCGCCGGGTATACGGCCCTGGTGCGTATTCCTATCCTGCTCAAGAGTATGAGCCGAGCGGAATTTACGCTCATCCATTCGGAACTGCGTTTTGACTCCCGCTACGACGCCGCTACCAATGTGGTGACCCGCAATCTCATTTCCTTGCCGCTGACCCATGGGGATGCCTTTTTGGGGGTTTTGCAGCTGGTGAACAAAAAGGAGGGCACCTTTCAGCGGGAAGATGAAGCCGTTGCCCGGCTCCTCGCGGATTTGCTGGCCCGCAAGATGCACGAGGAACTGCAGATCCCCAAGGGGCCTTTTGATGCGCTGGTGCATGGGGGCTTTGTGGACGCGGAGGCCTTGGAGGCGGCAAAGGCCGCGGCCCGCCAGCGCGGTCTGCCCGTGTCCGTCATCCTGCGGCGGGACTATGGCATCGCCCCCATGGAGATCGGGGCATCGCTGGAGCGCTATTACCAGGTGCCGTTTGTGCCCTTCGAGGGGAAATTCTTCGGGGATGATGCCTTGCAAGGCATGAATCGGGCCTACCTGAAAAAGAACCTCTGGGTGCCGCTTGAGCGGGAAGAGGGGCGGTGTGTGGTCCTGGTGCACAACCCGGCGGATCTCAACCTCATGGAAGATATCCGGCACGCCTTGGGGGGCACGAGCTACGAATTTCGTGTGGGGCTCCCGGAAGAGATCTTGGCATTTTTGGGGGATTTTTCCCTGCTTCCCGAGGCTGCGGCCACGGCGACCGCATATGCGAGTGCCGATGCTTCCCAGGCGGAGGCCAAAGCCGCTGTTGCTGGGCTCGCGGAATTCATGGAGGCCGCTGGCGGCGAGTCCGTGGATATTGCGAAAGCCGACCAGGCCGAAGAAGATATCTCGGCGGAGAGCCGCCAGCAGGCGGTGAGCTTCGTCAACAAGATGATCATCCATGCCCATACCATCGGCGCCTCGGACATCCATATCGAGCCGGGGAAGCCGGGGACACCCGGGGCGGTGCGCATGCGGGTTGACGGATCCTGCGCCAAGGTCTTGGGGATACCCGGCGATTTGCTGCCTTCGGTGGTGTCCCGCATCAAGATCATCTCCGGGCTCAACATCGCCGAGCGTCGTCTGCCTCAGGACGGCAAGGCTAAAGTGCGCTTCAAAGGCAAGGAGATCGAGATGCGCGTGGCCACCTTGCCCACCGTGTACGGTGAGAGCGTGGTGCTGCGCATGCTTGCCGCCGGTCAGGCCATGCCTTTTGAAAAGCTCAATTTGAGCGCGGACAACGCCCGGCGCATCGAAGCCATCATGAAGAAACCCCATGGGATCTTCCTGGTGGTGGGGCCCACGGGTTCGGGCAAAACCACGACCTTGCACGCCATCTTGGGGCGCATCAATACCCCGGACAAAAAGATCTGGACCGTGGAGGACCCGGTGGAAATCACCCAGCCGGGGTTGCAGCAGGTGCAGGTGGATACCTCCATTGGGCTCACGTTTGCGCGCATCATGCGGGCCTTTTTGCGCGCCGACCCGGATGTGATCCTGGTCGGTGAGATGCGCGATCTGGAAACCGCCCAGATCGGCGTGGAGGCCTCCCTGACCGGGCATTTCGTGTTTTCCACCTTGCACACCAACTCGGCCCCCGAGACGTTGACCCGTTTGCTGGAGATGGGCATCGAACCGCTCAACTTTTCCGAGGCCTTGCAGGGAGTGCTCGCCCAGCGCCTGGTGAAAACGCTGTGTTCGGCGTGCAAGGCGCCGTATGCGCCCAGCGACGAAGAATGGGAGTTTCTGGTGGAGCAGTACGGGGCGGAGCTGTTTTTGGAGCTCGGCGTGGATCGCCAGACCGCGCAGCTCTACCGGGCGGTGGGGTGCCCGCGGTGTGACAACACGGGATATAAAGGCCGTACCGGCATCCACGAACTCCTGGTGCCGACCCCGGAGATCCGCAGGGCCATCGCCCGTCGTGTCCCAACGGACGAGATCAAGCAGATGGCCTTGGCCTCGGGCATGCGGACCCTGTTTCAGGACGGGATCGCAAAGATCTTCCGGGGTGATCTCGATATCTTGCAGCTGCAGAAAGTCACCGCCAGCGACTCGCCATGATTGGGTACAACGCAGTACAGGTTTTCGTTGCCCCCCAGGCCGTGGCGGGCAATTGGCTGCGCCTGCAGCACAAGGGCACCGAGATGGTGGCGGTGGTCAAGGCGGACGCCTACGGCCATGGCTTGATTCCCGTGGCTCAGGCTCTGGCGCGGGTAGGGGCGCGGCGCTTTGCCGTGGGCACGGTGGCCGAGGGCGTGATGCTGCGCGAGGCCTTGCCCGGAGCGCAGATTATCGCCTTGCTGGGGATTCAGGACGTTTCGGATGCTGTTGCCTGCCGGGACTATGGGATCGTGCCCCTGGTGACCCATGCCGGGCAATGGCCGCTTGTGCGCCGGGCGGCGGCTGCGGCGGCTAGGCCTTTGGCAGTCATCCTCAAGTTCGATACCGGCATGGCTCGTCTCGGATTTGCTTGGGAGGCGGTGGCGCATGTGGTGGAGGCCCTGCGCGCGGCCCCCATGCTGCGCCCGGTGGCCGTTTTCTCGCATTTGGCTACTGCCGACGACCCCGAAGCCGCGGATTTCGTGGCCGAGCAGACAATGCGCCTTACCGCCATCCAGGCGGCGCTGGCGGCTGTGGGATTTTCCCTGCCTGCAAGTCTGGCCAACTCTGCAGCCCTGGTGGCCCATCCCGCGGCCCATTTTCAGTGGCAGCGGCCCGGCATCGCCCTCTACGGCGCCAATCCCTTGGCCGGCACGGCCTGGGAAGACCGCTGTCCGCCGCTCATTTCGGCCATGACGGTGACCGCCCCCATCCTGCAGGTGCGTGATATCGCTCCGGGTGTTTCGGTGAGCTATGGCCGTACCTTCCGCGCCTCCCGGCCCATGCGCATCGCCATTGTGGCCGCAGGGTATGCCGACGCCTATTCGCGGGGGCTTTCCGCAAAGGCGGCCATGGTGGTGGGCGGCGTGCGCGCCCCGGTACTCGGGCGGGTGTGCATGCAGATGACCGCCGTGGACGTCACCCATTGCCCGTCGGTGCGGCCTGGAGACCGGGCGTACCTCTTGGGTGGTCCGGGGGAGGCGGCCATTACGGCAGACGAACTTGCCGCCTGGTGGGGGACCATCCCATATGAGGTCTTTTGCCTGCTGGGGATGAATCCCCGCACTCTGGTCTAGAGGCGCTGCTCCCAGAGATAGGCGCTCTTCACAATCTCCTCGATACAGTCATGTTTGGGCTGCCAGCCCATGACGCGCTGGATGCGCGTGCTGTCCGCCACGAGCACCGGAGGATCGCCGGCGCGGCGTGGTGCGGTGCGCACCGCAAAGGTGTGCCCGATGGCGGCCTGCATGGCGGCGATGATCTCGCGCACCGAATAGCCGTGACCGTAGCCACAATTGAAGACCCCCGGAGCGCCGCCGCCCTCCAGGTGCCGCAGGGCGCGTACGTGGGCCTCGGCCAGATCGGTGACGTGGATGTAGTCCCGGATGCAGGTGCCGTCGGGCGTGGGATAGTCGGTGCCGAAGATGGACAGCGCCTCGCGCCGGCCCAGGGCGGTCTGTGCTGCCACCTTGATGAGGTGGGTCGCCTGCGGGGTGCATTGGCCAAGCCGTCCCCCTGGGTCTGCGCCGGCCACGTTGAAGTAGCGCAGGACCACGGGGCGAAAGTGCGGGTGGGCTGCGGCGGCATCGAAGATGGTCCATTCGCTCATGAGCTTGCTGCGGCCGTAGGGGTTGATGGGCGCGGTGGGGGCGTCTTCGGTGACGGGGACGGTCTTTGGGATGCCGTACACCGCAGCGGTGGAAGAAAAGATGAAGTGGGGGATGCGGTGGCGCAGGGCGAGCTCCACCAGGGCCGTGGTGTTGGTGGTGTTGTTTTTGTAGTATTTGATGGGATTTTCCACGGACTCGGGCACGATGATGGAGCCGGCGAAGTGGAGCACCGCCGTGAAGCGGGATTCTGCCATGAGTGTGGCGAGTTTGGCGGTTTCGGCCAAATCCCCTACCACCAGGCGTGCTGGCGGCAGCACGGCCTCGGCGCGGCCGGTGGAGAGGTTGTCGTACACGATGACGTCGTAGCCGGCTTGGGTGAGGGCCAGGGTGGTGTGGGAGCCGATATATCCGGCGCCGCCGGTGACCAGCACGGTAGGCATGGGGTCCTCCTCGATGTAGGATGTGTGCCAGGGCTTTACAGGAAGGCGCCGGCCTTGCAAAGGAAAGCGGCCCTATGGCCCCTGGCGGGCCCGGACTTTTGTGCTTCAAGGAGACTCCATGACCCTTATCCCTGGATTTACTCTGGTGTATTCGACCGTTGTCCCGGAGATCGCCTCCCATGTGGATCTCATCCGCCACGACGCCACGGGGGCGCGCATCCTCTCGCTGCGCAATGCCGATCCCAATAAGGTTTTTGGCATTACCTTTCGTACCCCGCCTACGGATTCCACGGGCGTTGCCCATATCTTGGAACATTCCGTGCTCTGCGGATCGCGGAAATATCCCGTCAAAGAGCCGTTTGTGGAACTCCTCAAGGGGTCGCTGCAGACCTTTCTCAACGCCATGACCTATCCGGACAAGACCTGCTATCCGGTGGCAAGTCAAAACCTCAAAGATTTCTATAACCTGGTGGATGTCTATCTGGACGCGGTCTTCTTTCCGCGCCTCTGTCCTGAGGTACTCGAGCAAGAAGGCTGGCATTTGGACCTTGCGGCCCCGGGGGATGAGCTCACCATCAAGGGCGTGGTGTACAACGAGATGAAGGGGGCCTACTCGTCGCCGGAGTCCTTCATCATGGAGCGGGCCCAGCATTCCATCTTCCTTGATACCCTGTATGCCTTTGACTCCGGCGGCGATCCGGCGGTGATCCCCAATCTCACTTTCGAGGCATTCGCGGATTTTCATCGCCGCTACTACCATCCGGCCAATAGCTGGATCTTTTTCTCCGGCGACGACGACCCCGCGGCCCGCCTGCGGCTGCTGGCTCCGTACCTCGAGGCCTTTGCGCCGCTTGCGATCGATTCCCGCATCCCGCTGCAGCCGCTGCGCCCGGGGCTAGTGCGCCAGGTCTTTTCCTTCGAGGCCGATGGTACGGGGCGGGCTATGGTACTGCGCAGCTGGCTTATTCCGGATGATTTGGGTTTTTCGTCTATGGCAGAAGCACGCCTTGCCTTGCGTATCCTGGATCAAGCCCTCTTGGGCATGGACGCTTCGCCCTTGCGCCGGGCCCTGGTGGAGTCGGGTCTGGGCGAGGACGTGCTTGGCTGCGGCATGGAACTGGAGCTGGCGCAGCCCTATTTCAGCGTGGGGCTCAAAGGAGTGGCGGAAGAGCGTTTGGACGCCGTGGTGGAGTTGGTGGAAGCAACCCTACGCCGCTTGGCCCATGCAGGCTTTGCCCCCGATGTGCTGGAAGCGGCGGTGCATTCGGTGGAGTTCGATCTGCGGGAGCGCAATACCGGCGCGTACCCCCAGGGGCTCATCACCATGCTCCGGGCGCTCACTTCTTGGCTCTACGACCGCGATCCCCTGGAGAACGTGGCCTTTGAAGCCCCTCTTGCCCGCCTGAAGGAGCGCCTGGCCGCAGGCGAGCCGGTGTTTTCCTCGCTGGTGGAGCGCGCCCTGGTGGCCAATGCCCATGGCTCGGACGTGCGTTTGGTGCCGCGCAGCGGCCATGCCGCCCAGCTGGCGGCCGAGGAAAAGGAGCGCATCGCCCGCCTGCGTGCGGCCTGCCCCCTTTCCGACGCCGAGCTTGCCGCCCGCACCCAGGCCCTGCGGCAGCGCCAGGAAGCCCCGGACGCCCCCGAGGACTTGGCGCGCATCCCGCGGCTGACGCTGGCGGACGTGGAGCGGGCGGTGCGAGAAATCCCCACCCGAGAGCTTGCGGCGGCCCCTGCCTTGATCCATGAGCTCCCGACCTCCGGCGTGTTCTATTTGGACATTGCCCTGGATGCTGCAGGCGTGCCGTGGGACTTGGTGCCGTATCTGCCCTTGTGGGCGCGCCTGGCCACCGAGGCAGGCACCAGCCGGCAGGACTATGCCGCTTTTGCCACCCGCATCCATCGGTATACAGGCGGGGTCGTCGTGCGGCCTTCGGTCTTCCTCCATGAAGACGGCCATGCGGTGCTCTGCATGCTGGTGCGCGCCAAAGCCCTCGCCAGCGGCGTGCCGGAGATGCTCGACATCGTCGCCGAAGCCCTTCTCGATGCCCGCCTGGATGACCGGGAGCGCTTCCGGCAGATCCTCTTGGAGGAAAAGGCCGCTTTGGAGCACGCCTTGGTGCCTGCAGGGCACCGTTTCGTGGCTACGCGCCTGCGGAGTTTCTACCACCCGGCCGAGGCCCTGCAGGAGCACATGGGCGGCATTGCGTACCTCGGTTTTGTACGTCGTCTCGTGGCGCGTCTGGATACGGATTGGGAGGAGATTCATGCTGCCTTGATGCGTATCCGCCAGGTAGTGGTGCGTCAGGGCGGGGCGACGCTCAATCTCACTGCAGACGGCGGCCTGCTGGCGCGTGTGGAGTCCGCCGTGCTGCGTTTGCCGGAGCGCTTTGCGCCAGGCGCCTCTTCGGCCGCTGTGTGGCCTCTCCCGCACGCCCCGCGCAGCGAGGCCTTTCTTCTGCCGGCCCAGGTGAACCATGTGGGCAAAATCCTGGCTGTGGCGCAGGCGGGCTACCGCTTTCACGGGTCGGGCCTGGTGGGCTGCAAGCTCTTGCGCACCGGCTGGCTCTGGGAGCGGGTCCGGGTTGTGGGCGGGGCCTATGGGGCGTTTTGTTCCTTGGGGAGGCAGACGGGGCTTCTCCATTTCGGCTCGTATCGGGATCCCAATATCCTCTCCACCCTTGAGGCCTTTGCCGCTGCGGCTCCGGCCTTGCGGCGTGCGGATCCTGCTTCCTTGGAGCAGGCCGCCATCGGAGTGAGCGGCGATCTCGATCCGTGTCTGCTGCCCGATGCCCAGGGTTTTGCCGCCTTTTCGCGCCACCTCTCCGGGACGACCACGGCCATTCTCCAACAGGTCCGAGACGAGGTCTTGGCGGTTTCGTCCGAGTCGTTGGCGTCCTTGGCTGCCGCCATGGAGCAGGCCGAGGGGTGTGTGTGCGTCTTGGGAAGCCAAGACAGCGTCAACGGAGCGAAGGCGCAAGGGGTGGTCTTTGATCACGTGGAACGTTTGGCGTGATGTGCTCCTGGACAGAGGCGGGGGTTTCAGTGTATCGCTATGATACACACGGTTGGGCACTACGGAATGGAGCCGGTCATGCATGCCGATGAAGAACCACTAGTGTTCGCTGCCGAAGGGCCAGGGGATGAGGGCCCCCTGGGTCCGCCGTGGAAGGTCTTGGTGGTGGACGACGACGAATTTGTGCATCGCATTACTGAGCTTGCCTTGCATGGATACCGGTTTCAAGGACGGGGACTGGTATTTCTGCACGCCCAAAGCGCGGCCGCAGCCCGGGGCCTGCTTTCGCAGCATCCGGACATTGCGGTCATTTTTTTGGACGTGGTCATGGAGACCGAGCAAGCCGGGCTTGATCTTGTGCGCTACGTGCGCGACGAGCTGGGCAATTCCCGGGTGCGCATCATCCTGCGCACCGGTCAGCCTGGTCGAGCCCCGGAGCGCGCCGTGGTCCTCGACTACGATATCAACGACTACAAGCACAAAGCGGAGCTCAGTGAGCTCAAACTCATGACCTCACTCACTGCGGCCTTGCGCGCCTATGAGCAGATGCAGACCCTGGCATTGGCTCGGGATGGCATGGCTGCCTTAGCCCTGGGCACGAGCCGTATGCTTGCCCTGCGTACCGAGGCGCAATTTGCCGCTGCAGCCTTGGATACGGTGCAGAGCGTGGCCGAGGCCGCGGCCTGTCGGGCGTGTACGGTGGTGGGGCACGTTGGGGCATGGGGAGTGGAGCCGATCGCGACGAGCGAAGGAGTAACGCAGACATGGCTGGAGCAGGCGAACGTCCGCCTCGCTGCGTGCTCTGGTTCCTTTGCCGTGGACGGTGCGTGGTTCGTGGCCCGGTTTGGGGAGGCGAACATGGCCGTGGTGGCGGAGTTTTCCGCCGCGGTCTCCCCGGTGGTGGGTCAGGTTTTGGATACCCTTGCCCTGCAGCTTGCCCTGGCCTTGGACAACGTGTTGTTGCACCGTGAAGTCACCGAGACCCAGGGGGAAATCATCGCCACCTTGGGGGAGGTCGTGGAGACCCGCTCCAAGGAGACTGCCTATCATGTGCGCTCGGTGGCGGAATGCGCGGCGCTTTTGGCGGCCAAGGCCGGTCTTGGCGAGGAAGTGGTGGAGCTGGTGCGCCGGGCAGCCCCGCTCCATGACGTGGGCAAGATCGGCATCCCCGATGCCATCCTGCTCAAACCCGGCCGGCTGTCGCCGGAGGAGTTTGCCGTCATCCAAGGCCATACCACCATCGGTCATGCCATTTTGGCCAAGTCGTCACGCCGCCTTTTGCGCGCGGCATCCATCATCGCCTTGGAGCACCACGAACGCTGGGATGGTAAGGGCTATCCGCAGGGTCTGGCGGGAGAGTCCATCCACATCTTCGGTCGGCTCACGGCCCTGGCCGATGTTTTCGACGCCTTGCTCAGTCCGCGGATGTACAAACCCGCCTGGTCATTGGCGCAGACGTTGGAGTATTTCGCCGAGCAGCGCGGCCGCCAGTTCGATCCGTATCTGGTGGACCTGCTTTTGGACGATGTGCCGGCGTTTTGCGCCCTGCGCGCGCGTCTTCAGGATGGTCTGTAACCAGCCAACTTGCTGCGAAAAAGAGGGCCTTTTTGCCGCGGACCGGGGCTGCGCTGCCCTGCGGCCATTGCTTCTTGCGTGACCCAGGCGCTTTGGGTACACGCGAGGCAATATCTTCCGGGAGGCCCTCATGAGTGCCGATTCCTGCCAGCTCTTGCGCCTGGCTCTCGATAGCTTGCCGTATGTGATCGGGGTCGTGGACGGTGACCACCGTATTCTTTTTTACAACGCCGCGGGCATGCGCCTGCTTGGGGAGTCGGACCCGTCTCGGGTTTTGGGTCGGCGCTGCTTTGAACTCATTGGCAACAGCACCCCGTGCGCCGATTGTCCGGTGGAGGCGGCGCTTGCCTCTGAAGAGCCCGTGCGCCTCACGCGCTTCGAGCCGGTCTTGGGGCGGCATTTCCATTGCGAGGCGATCCCCGTCATCGATGCCGATGGCCGCACCCTGGTGGTGGAGGTGTTGCGGGAGATCCCGCGCGCAGGAAGCATGGGCGAGGACTGCCATCAGCCTGGCGATTGCCTTGAGTGCACCCGTCCCTGCCGGATGCGGGAACAGCTTGCCCAGATGGAGGGCCGTTTCCGCACCCTGGTGGAATCCATGCCCCTTTCCGTGATGCAGTTCGATGCCCAGGGTGTGGTGCGTTTTGTCAACCGCTGGCATCTGACCCGCTTTGCCGGTGGGCTGCCGGCGTCCCACTTTCTGGGCCGGCGTATCGACGAGCTCGAAGGTATCCGATCCGCAGGGGTGGGGGGAAAGATCTTGCAGGTCCTCTCCGGCCAGGCGGTGGAGCTTCTGGATGTGCGGGTGCCGCGGTTCGCTTCCGGCCGCTCCGGTTACCAGAGCATGTGGGCTGTGCCATTCGTGCGTGGGGGGCGCACGGAGGGCGGTATCCTCATCCGTCAGGATGTCAGCGCTCGGGTTCGCATACAGCAAGAGTTCTTGCAGAGCGAAGAGCGTCTCGCCTTGGCGTTGGATGCCGTGGAAGATGGCCTGTGGGACTGGAACTTAGTAACCAACGAGGCCTATTTCAGCCCTCGCTACTACACCATGCTCGGCTATCAGCCGGGAGAGTTTCCCGCCACCTACGATACCTGGAAGCGATTGCTGCACCCAGAAGACTTGGCGCCCACCCAGCACCGCATCGAGACCGCCATTGCCGCAGGCCAAGGTTTTCGGGTGGAGTTCCGCTGCCGTACCAAGGACGGGCAGTGGAAGTGGATCGAAGGCCGTGGCCGAGTAGTAGAGTTTGACGACGGCCGGCCTGTGCGCGCTGTGGGCACGCATACGGATATGACCGAGCGTATGCAGGCGCGCCGCGCCCTTCTGGAGGCCCGCGACGCTGCCGAGGCCGCCAATCGTGTCAAGAGCGAGTTTCTTGCCAACATGAGCCATGAGATCCGCACCCCCCTCAACGGCATGATGGGCATGCTCCAGCTCCTGCTCATGACCGATCTTTCCGACGAACAGGCCGAATATGTGCGCACGGGTATGGAGTCCTGCCAGCGTCTTACCCAACTCCTCTCCGACATCCTTGATCTCTCGCGCATGGAGGCCGGTGGTTTTTCTTTGCACCGCGCGCCCTTCGATCTGCATCAGGCCGTGGACGACGTTTGCCGACTCTTTGCGTTTAGCGCCCGCATGAAGGGCATCACCCTGCACTGGCATGTGGATTCGGCTGTGCCCCGCCACGTAGAAGGTGACGGCGTACGGCTCCAGCAGATCCTCTCGAATTTGGTGGGCAATGCGGTCAAATTCACCCCTCACGGTGAGGTCCGGGTGGAGGTGCGACGCTTGCCGGTGCCTTTGGGGGATGCGGAGCGCGTTTATTTTTCGGTGCAGGACACAGGGGTCGGCATTGCACCCGAGGTGCTGCCGCGGCTCTTTGCTCCCTTTTCCCAGGCCGATGGATCCATGACCCGGCGCTTTCAGGGGGCAGGGCTCGGGCTTGCTATCGTCAAAGAACTTATCCGCCGCATGCAGGGAGTCCTCAGTGTGGAGAGCGAGCCTGGCGAGGGGACGACCGTGCATTTCGTGCTCCCACTGCGGCCGGTGGAGCGTGCGGTGGATGTCGATGCCGTTCCGCCGTTGCCGTGCTGCGCCTCAGGCCGGGTGCTCGTGGTGGAAGACGACCCCATCAACCGTATGGCGGCGACCCAGCTTTTGTCCCGCTTAGGGTATGAGGTGCTTACTGCCGCCACAGGCGCCGATGGCGTGGCGGTGGAGGCCGCTGAGTCCGTGGACGTGGTGCTTTTAGACATCCAACTGCCGGACATAGATGGTGTGGAAGTGGTTCGCCGTATCCGCGCCCGCCACGCTGATGGAGGGCCGCGCGTGGTGGCCCTTACGGCCTTTGCCATGCCTGGGGATAGCGAGCGTTTCGTGACCGCAGGCATGGATGCTTATCTGGCCAAACCTGTGGATTTCCAGACCTTGGCAACCACTTTAGCCCGGGTCCTGGGGCGGGAATAACTGCAGGAGGCGCGCGTGCGAGCATGGATTGTCTTGGCCCATGGCAGCCGCGAGCCCCGGGCGCGTGAGTCGTTTGCGCAGCTCGTGGCCCGGCTGCAGGCGATGGATCCGGAGGTCAGGGTCGTTCCTGCATATTTTTCTCTTGGTGAGCCGGATCTGCCCACCCAGGTGGCGGCCTTGGCTACCGCTGGTGTGCGGCAGATCCACATCTTGCCGCTCTTTCTTTTGGACGGCGTGCATCTGCGCCGCGATATCCCTGCCTTGGTGGCGGAGCTTGCCCAGCGCTGGCCTGCGGTGGAAGTGCGCTTGGAGTCGGGTCTGCATGATGACCCGGGCCTCATGGAACTCCTTGCCCGCCGTCTGCGCTGCGCCGCGGATGCCGCTGCCTGAACTCCGCTTAGCGTTCGCAGTTGCCGATTCTTTTTCCAATGTCCCAGGGCATCCGCCCCGAGGGGTCTGCGTTGTCACTGCCTTGTGACCCATGCGGCACCGTGTTGCCGTTTTTCCCAGACATGATCCTCCGAAAGACGAGCGTTATGGAGGGTGCATGGGATCGACGGCGAGCGAAGACATGGCGGCGCGGCTGCAGGCGGCGCTGGGCTATGGCGGCATCGGGGATTTGCCCTTTCTTGCGGCAGATGCCACCGCCGGCTCGGAGACGGAGCTTCAAACCGCGGTCATCGGACCGCGGGAGCGGGTGGATCTGCCGCGCACGGTGATGGCCTCGCGCTACGTGCAGGGGCTCAGGCGCCGGGCGGCCGCGGGGGAGTATCCGGCCCGGATGTTGGAGGCCGTGGAGGCGGTGCTCGAGCCAGGCCCGGGAGAGGTGTGGGAGAACAGTTGGGTGCGGGTGCCCATGGCGCGGCTTTCGGCCGTTGCCCGCGCGGTGCTGGATGCGGACCTGGCGGCGGACAAGTCGGCGCCCAATGGCCCGCGGCGCAGCGACAGCGCCGACTTTTTCGTGCAGGAGGCCGGAGAGACGTGGCTGCGCATCCCGGTGAGCTATCTCTTGAAGCTTTCCCTCGCCCAGGCCATGGACGGCCCCCTGCGCGGCGACGCCCATGTGGCGCGCAGGCTTTTTCCCCTCTTTTCCAATGACAACACTTCGCCGGAGACGGTGTCCTTCGCGCCCCTGCCCTGTCATGAAGGCGGCCTGGCCGTGGCGCGGGAGACCTGCATGCGCCAGCTCTTGTGCGAAGTCCTGGTGGAGTGGGCCAACCATGCCTTGGGGCTGGAGGCCAGCGGCCAGCGGGTGGTGGTCTACGCCTCGCCCCTGCCGCCGTGGCGGCAGAAGGCCCTCAACGCCTTGGTGCCCGATGCCTTCTACCGCGAGCTTTTCATCAATCCGTGCTTGAGCGGCTGGGAGCGGGGCGAGGAAAAGAAGGCCTACATGCACCTGTGCCACGAGACCCTTTCCCGCAGTCAGCTCAATGCCTTGGGCAAGCTGCGGGAGGCGGGGCTTTTGAACCGCAACCTGGTGGTGCTGCCCAATACCTCGAGCACCTGCTTGGCCAATAACGGCATCCACGTTTCCTTGGGCAGTCGTCGTTTGAGCGCCCTTCTTGCCAGCGGCGGTCTTGGCCCGGCGGAGGAAAAATGGGCCGCGGACCTGGTGGTCAAGATAGTGGAGCATTTTCTGCCGCTTTTCGTGGGGGTGTATAGCGCCGCCCCGTACCGTTTGGGGTTTGCGGATTTTCATCCCGAGACCGCCTTGGGATTTTTGCCCCACGAGTTGGATTTCACCCATCTGCGCATGCTGTGGCGGCGCTGGAAGAAGAAGGCCAAGCTCAAGATCTTGGGGCGTCCCATCACCCCGTTTGGACCTCCGGCCTTGGACCGCGCCCTGGCGCGGATCTTTGGCCTGCGCGGCGACCACGTGCCCGACTTCCGCCTGGTGGACTACATGACGTGTCTCATGAGCACCCACGAGGCTTCTTGTTTGGACGGAAGCCTGGGCAGCGACGAGCGCCTCAAGGCCGAACTGGCGGCGCACGGGGTCTTTCACGCCGCCATGTCCACCTATCTCCTCTACAAGCCGCGCATCTTTGCCCGTATGGGTTTTAGTGGATTCGAGGGCCGTTTTTTCAGCCTATTTCCTTCGTATGGCCAGGACATGGCACGGGCCGTGGACCTGCAGCTTTTGCTGACTGCCGTGGCGTGGTGGATGGTGCTTTCTCGGCGGGTGGACCACGGCGCCATCCCGGATGCGCCCACCTGGGAGAGCGAGCGGCGCCAGGCGTTTTTCGCCATGGCCTTGGAGGTGCCCACGGTGTTCGTGCGCCACGACAGCCCCAACCGTTTGCTGATCGAACTGGTGGGCCGCGTAGCGCGTGTGCGCCCCAGCCGGCGCTATCCGGGACATGCCCGCGTGCGCCTGCCGGAGCTGCGGGCGGCGCTGGTGGATTTTCTCGAAACCGAGGCCGCCTGTGTGGTGGAGGCCATGGGTGCGCAACCGGTGTTGGCGGATTTGCGCCGGCGCTTGGAACATCCCGAGGCGCGGGCCGCCTCGCGCTTGACGGATCGGGTGCTGGCGCGGCTGGGGGCGCGCTCGCCCTTGGAGGTGGACGCCGAGACCTTCAACCGCGCGGCGGAGGCGTGCTACCGGGAAGAGCTCCGCGTGGAGCACTTAGTGGAAGCGCTGGATTTTCTGGAAGTCACTTGCCGGCGCATGGGGCTTGGCCTGTGCGATGGCCGGTCCGTGGACTGGGTGGTGAAACAGGCGCGGGAGGCCTTACGCCAGCACGGCCGTATCCCGCAGGAGGTCTGCCGCCAGCTTTTGCCCGTGCTGGTGGCGGTGACGGTGTGGGAGCCCGCTGCCAAGGAGTGCCGGCATGCTGCGTGAACCGGAGATGTTGCCCACTGCGGGGGCGTTGCGGATGGAGTCGTCGTCTTTGCGGCCGCAGCCCCATGAGTTCGTCTGCAGGGATACAGGCCGGGTGCAGGCCGAAGAACTCTTTTGCGACCGGGTCATCACCTATCTCTACGACCGGGTGCGGGAGCATGCCCCAAGCGTGGTGCGCGCCTTGGCTTCGGGCCGCATGACCCGGCTTTTGGGGTTCTTCAACTACGACCTGCCCTTGGGGGCGCGGCTCTCGGGGGCCCGGCGCTTGGTGGAGCGCCTCGGCATCGAGCTTGGGGAATGCGTGGAGCCGCCGGAGTTTTACACCACGGCTCGCCGCATCTTTGAGCGCCAGATCCGCTACGAAACGTGCCGGCCCATGGACCCCGATGCCACGGTGGTGGTGTCTCCCGCCGATGCCCGGGTGCTGGTGGGCTCTCTCGATGCAGCCTCGCACCTGTGGGTCAAGGACAAGTTCTTCTCGCTATCGCAGCTTGTGGGGTCTGCCTGGGCGCGGCGCTTTACCGGCGGCCAATTTGCCATCTTCCGGCTGACCCCGGAAAAATACCACTACAACCACGTGCCGGTGGAAGGGGTGGTGGTGGACTTCTACGAGTTGGAAGGGACGTTTCATTCCTGCAATCCTGCGGCGGTGGTGGCCATGGCCACGCCGTATTCGCAAAACCGCCGCGCCGTGACCATCATCGATACCGACGTGCCCGGCGGCAGCTGCTGCGGCATGGTGGCCATGGTGGAAGTGGCGGCGCTCATGATCGGTCGCATCGAACAGCGCTACGCGCCCCGCGGCTACCGGCCCCACCAGCCCATGGCCCTGGATCTCTGGCTGCGCCGGGGCCAGCCCAAGAGCCTGTTTTTACCGGGAAGCTCGGTGGACGTGCTGGTGTTCGAGCCGGGACGCGTGACCTTTGCCGAGGAGTTGTTGCGCCATCAATTGCGCGCCGATGTGCGCAGCCGCTTCTCCGCCTGGCTGGGCAGCCCCTGGGTGGAGGTGGATGTGCGCGTGCGCTCCACCATCGCCCGCGCCCACAAGGGTGCACGCCGGCGGTGCATGCTGAAGGAGGGATCATGACTATCTGGGTGCTGCGGGGCGTGGCCGTGACGGCCTTGGCGGCCATGTGGTGGCTTTCGCGGGTGCTGGCTTTGGCCCGCTGGCAGGTGGCGGCGTGCATCCCGGTGCGTCTCAATGCCGATGGATCGTGGCAGGCGGTGAATCTTACGTGGTACGGTATTGTGAGCGCCGTGGCCTATAGCCTGGCGGTGGCGGCGCTGGTTTTCTTGGGGGCTGGCCTCGGGGCGGCGCTGGGTTCCCTGCTGGCCATGGTGGCGGTGGTGCTCGCGGTGTGCATGCCGGCCTCCCGCCTGGTGGCGGCCTGGGTGGAGGGCAAAAGCGCCACCCTCACCGTGGGCGGGGCCGTGTTCGTCGCCTTGTGGCTGGTTCCGGTGGTGGCTTGGGGGGTGCGGCAGTACTGGGGTGGCCTTCCCCCGTGGCCCCAGGTGCTGGCGGCCTCCGCCGTGGCCTACGCCCTGGGCGAGGGTGTGGGGCGGCTGGCGTGCTGCAGTTTTGGCTGCTGCTATGGCCGGAGGGTGGAGGAGTTGCCTGCCCCGTGGCGACGGCTCGCTACGCCGCTGGCGGTGCGGTTCTGGGGTCCCACCAAGAAGGCGGCCTACGCCAGCGGATGGGAAGGCGCGGCCTTGGTCCCGGTGCAGGGCATGGCCACCGTGGTGCATGGGGTGGCCGCCTGGATGGGAGCGGAAGCCTTGGTGGCAGGTGACGTGGATTTGGCCCTGGCATGGGCGGGGATGGTACCCTTGGCCTGGCGGGTGGTCTCGGAGTTCTTGCGGGCGGATTTTCGCGGCAATGCCCGGTTTTCCGCCTATCAGTGGATGGCCGTGGTGGGCATGGTCTGGATCGGGGGGATCCTTGGGCTTGCCCCCAAGGCGACGCTCACTTTCGATGGCGCGGCCGCTTTGGCTGCCCTGGCGCATCCCGGGACCTTGGCTGCCCTGGCGGGGGTGTTTGCCGTGAGCCTGATCTATACGGGCATCAGCCGGGTGACGGCGGCCTGCGTCCATCTGCAGGTGCGGACGGAGCGCATCTAGGCCCAAGCCCGTCGGGGATTCTGGAAAGGGCGGCGGATGCCTTGCCTGCCTCACGGACACCGGATACGGGAACACCCAGAGGAGGTCTTCATGCGCCACACCATCTCTGCCTTGGTCCACAATCAGCCCGGAGTCCTGGCGTCCATGGCTGCGGTGTTCCAGCAGCATGGGCTCAATATCTTTTCCATTTCCGCAGGAGAGACGGAGCGGGCCGATGTATCGCGCATCGTCATTTGCGTGGACCACGACAGTGGGCGCGTGGCCGCGGCGACCGCACAGTTGGCCGGGCTGCCCTTCGTGCTGGGGCTGGAAGACCTCGCCTCCCACGAACTCATCGACCGGGAGCTGCTGCTCATCAAGGTGCGGGTCGCCAAAGACACCGTAAGCCAGCTCCTCCAGATCATCGAGGTCTTTCGGGCCAATGTGGTGGACATGGGCAACACCACCCTGGTGGCGGAGCTGGCCGCCACCCCCGGCAAGGTGGCCGGATTTCTGCGCGCCCTCATCCCCCATGGCATCGTTTCGGTGAGCCGCACCGGGGTCATCGCCATCAAGCGGGGAGACGAGTGATGGCCGCTCTCCGGTCCCTTGACGATCTCCCCGCAGCGGTGGCCCGGCGCGGGGTGCCCGTGCGCGTCGTGGTGGCCGCTGCTGCTGACGCCCCTGCCCTGGCCGCCGTGATGGAGGCCCGGCGTTTGGGCGTGGCGGAGCCGGTGCTGGTGGGGGATGCTGCGGCGCTGCGGGACGCCTTGGCGCAGCGGCCCGAGCTGGAGGGGACCGCCGTCATCCACGAACCCGATGCTGCGCGGGCGGTGGCCCGAAGCCTGGACATGGTGGTGCGTGGGGAGGCGGACTTCCTCATGAAGGGCGCGGTCAAGACCGACGTGCTCTTGCGGGCGGTTCTGGACCGCAAAGAGGACTTGGGGGTGCGGGGGCTCCTCAGCCACGTGGCGGTGACGGACCACCCTTTGGAGCCGCGCCTTTTGCTCCTCACCGACGCCGCGGTCAATGTGGCCCCGAGCCTGCACCGCAAGATCGACATCATCGCCAATGCCGTGGCCGTGGCCAAGGCCCTGGGGATCAGCACCCCGAAAGTGGCGGTGCTCTCGGCCACCGAGCGCATCGCCTATCAGGCCATGCCGTCCACCAAAGACGCCGATGTGCTGGCCAAGCTCTGCCGCATGGGCGTGTTCGGTGACGCCCTGGTGGGCGGGCCGTTTGCCCTGGACATCGCCGTGTCGCGGGACAAGGCCCGACATAAAGGCGTGGAAGGGGGTGTGGCCGGAGATGCAGACATCTTGTGCGCCCCGGATATCGAGGCCGGCAACATCCTCTACAAGGCGCTGACTACCTTCATGGGCCGCTTCGTCGCCGGAGTGGTGGTGGGCGCGGCGAGACCGCTGGTGGTGTCTTCCCGGGCGGACGCGGATCGATCCAAACTCTACGCCTTGGCCCTCGCCGCCTATTTGGCGGGACAGTGGTCCACGGCCGCCGCGGCGACCTTTCGCGCAACCCCCTGAAATCTCGGTGGACGCCTGCGGGGTGCCCCGCACAGACGATCAAGGGCATCTTTTTTCTGGAGTATGCCCTTGACAGGTTCTTTTGTTGATTTAATTTATGATCACGAAAAACGTGGAAGTCAGGATAATGCTCCACGGATGCAATACGACTGTTGCATAGGGAAGGAGGTGTTATCTATGGCACTCGTGAAATGGGATCCTTGGCGGGAGATGGAAGAGCTCTTTGATCGCTATACTCGGGCAATGGGACTTCCCCGTGGTGGACAGGAAGCCCTGACTGCAGGTGATTGGTCGCCTCGCGTGGATATTGTAGAACTGGAGGACGAGTTCCGCATCCAGGCGGACATCCCGGGCGTGGACAAGGACAATGTCCATGTGACCGTGGAAAACGGTGTGCTCACCTTGAAGGGCGAGCGCAAGCGCGAGGTGGAAGAGAAGGGCAAGAAGTTCCACCGGGTGGAGCGGTTCACCGGTGTGTTCACCCGCCAGTTCACCTTGCCGGACAATGTGGATACGGCGGGCATCCGGGCGGTGTTCAAGGATGGCATCCTGACCCTGCATCTGCCCAAGACCGAGAAGGCCAAACCCAAGGCCATCGACATCCATGTGGAATGAGCCCCCAAGGAGCGGCGGCTCCCACCAAAGACCGGCGATGAGCCGGTCTTTTTTTATGCCGCGCTTTCGTCGTCTTTTTCGGCCCCTTCCAAGAAGGGCGCTGTGGCGGAGGGGGCGTCGATCAGGCCGTAATCGGCAAGTTTTCGGTACAGGGTTTTGCGGCCGATACCCAAGAGTTGGGCGGCCTTGGACTTGTTGCCACCTGCGGCGTGCAGCGCCAGGATGATGTGCGCCCGCTCCAGTTCCTCCAGGGTGGCAAAGCCGCTTTCGCGTGGGGTGCGGCAGGTCTTCTGGCAGAAGGGCAGGGCATTGACGCCGATGATGCCTCCTTCGGCAAGGATCATGCCGCGCTCGATGACGTTGCGCAGTTCCCGCACGTTACCTGGCCAAGGGTTGGTCATGAGCTGCTGCATGGCCGCAGGAGAGATGTGGTAGGTTTGGCCGTTCTTGGCCAGGGTGTGGAGGAAGTATTCCACCAGGGCCGGGATATCCTCGCGCCGCTCCCGCAATGGCGGCAGCTCGATGGTGAAGACGTTGATGCGGTGGTAGAAGGCGTCGTGGAAGCGGCCGAGCTCCACCTCCCGGGCGAGGTTGCGGTTGGTGGCGAAGATGAACCGCACATCCACGTGGCGTTCTTCCTTGTCGCCCACACGGCGGAAGCGCTGGGTTTCCAGTACCCGCAAGAGCGCCGCCTGGAGTTCCAGGGAGAGCTCGCCCACTTCGTCGAAAAAAAGGGTTCCTTTGTGGGCCAGGGGGAGCAGGCCTTCGTGGCTGCGTTCCGCACCGGTAAAGGCCCCTTTGCAGTAGCCAAAGAGCTCGCTGCGGAGCAGTTCCTTGTCGAAGTTGGCGCAATTGGTGACGATGAAGGGCTGATCGGCGCGCAGGCTCTGGGCATGGATGGCGGCGGCGGCCACGTTCTTGCCGGTGCCGGACTCGCCGGTCAAAAGCACCGGGGTGTCCGTGGGCGCCACGCGTTCGATGAGGTAGCGCACCCGCTGCACCGCAGGGCTGTGGCCGATGAATTTGGGGGTGGGAGTGCCACTACCTGCCCCGTGGCGCAACAGTTCGTTCTCCCGGGTGAGCCGCACCCGCTGGTAGGCCCGCTCGATGACCTGTTCGATGCGCTCCAAAGAAAACGGCTTGGTGATGTAGTCGTAGGCCCCGGCCTTCATGGCCTCCACGGCGGTGTCTACGTCGGCGTAGCCGGTGATGAGCACAATGGCGGTGTGCGGATGGGCCTCCTGAATATGCTCCATGAGGGTAAGGCCGCTGGCATCGGGCAGGCGGATGTCGAGGATCGCCACATCGATGGGGGTGGAGCGGAGGATTTCTCGTGCCTGCGCCGCTGTGCCGGCGGCGTGGATGGTGCGCCCAGGGTTGGCCAGTTCGCGCACGAAGAGTTTTTGGATGTTGGGTTCGTCATCCACCACGAGGATTTCGATGGAATTGAAGATGCTCATAGGTTCTCGCCGGATGTGGGGTGTTCGAGGGGCAGACGCACGCGGAAGGTGGCGCCCTGTCCAGGCTCGCTGCACACGGTGATCTCTCCGCCATGCTGCTGGATGATGCCGTAGCAGATGGAAAGACCGATGCCGATACTATGCCCCTGCGTCTTGGTGGAAAAGAAGGGCAAAAAGAGCTTGTCCATGTGTTCCGGGGCAATGCCGTGGCCGGTGTCCTCCACGATCAAAAAGGCGTCTTTCCCGTGGGCATGGGCGCGCACCGTGATGGTGCCTTGGGGGAGCACCGCGTCCATGGCGTTGAGCACGAGGTTCACCAGGACCTGCTTGAGTTCGCTGGGGTCGCCGCAGACGGGCACCGCCGTGGGGGAGAGGTCTTGGATGAGCTGGACCCCTGGGGCCTCTTTGATCTTGTGCGCGAGGATCTTGAGGGTGTCGCGCACCAATTGGACGAGGTCCAGGCGCTGGCCGGCATAGGCGCGCTGGCGGCTGAAGGAGAGCAGCCCGAGGACGATATCCCGGCAACGGGCGCATTCCTCGGAGATGATGCCGATATATTCGTTGAAGTCCTGCACCAGGGGATCGGTTTCTCCGAGGCGCTGGCGCAGCTGCGGGAGTCTGCGGCGCAGGGCCTCGGCAAAGCCGCTGATGGAGGCCAGAGGATTGTTGATTTCGTGGGCCACGCCGGCGGCGAGCAGGCCGATGGTGGCCATCTTTTCCGCCTGATAGTACTTGGCTTGATATTCCTTTTCGAGGGTGATGTCGCGCTTGGTGAGGAGCACGGCGCGGGTGTTTCCGTGCTCGTCGCGGATGGGGGCGCTTACCAACTCGAAGTGGATGGTGCGCTCCCCGCGCCGGTCCAGATAGGTGAGGCGGTCCGGTCGGCCCGTGGCGAGCGTGGTTTGTACTGGGCACCCGGCGCACGGCTCGGCGCTGCCCCGAAAGACTTCGTGGCAGCGTTTGCCTCCGGGGTTCGGATCGTCGAAATACCGAAAGAACACCGGATTGACATATTGGATGCAAAGGTCCGGGGTGATGACCGCAAGCACGTCCACGATTCCATCGAGAATGCTTTGGATTTCCTGCTTCTTGCGCTCCAGTTCTTCGGTGTAGGCGTGCAGTTGCGCCATTTTGTCCTGCACGTCCCGGAAGAAGCCGAGCTTGGTGTATTCCGGACCAACGATGTCCATGAGCGAAGGGGTCATCACCAGGCCTCCGTGCAGATGGCCAAGAGGTCCGCTGCCGTGGCGGGTCGGGGGTTGGTGAGCAGGCATGCGTCTTGGGCCGCCATGTGGCAGATTTGGGCAAAGTCGTCGGTGTGGGGGATGATGTGGGAGAGCCGCGAGGCAGCGCCGAGGTTGGCGAAAAACTCTTCCAGCCAGGCAATACCCGCCGTGGCGGTCGCTGCGTCCGTGGCGAGGCGGCCGCCGAGGATGACCTCGCCGATGTCCGCCATGCGGGCAGTGCAGGCCGGGAGGTTGAAGCGCATGACGTGGGGCAGGACCACAGGATGCACCTCTCCATGCGGGGTGTCGAAAAACCCGCCCAAGGAGTGGGCGATGGCATGGCAGGCGCCGAGGCTGGCGTTGCTGAAGCTGATGCCTGCGGCGGTGCTGGCCAGGGAGAGCTGCTCCATGTCGTCGGGATCGCGGGAGCGCAACGCCCGGGGTAAATGCCGGGTGATGAGGCGGATGGCGGTCAGCGCCTGGGTTTCCGTGAGGGCGTGGGCCAAGGGCGAGAGGTAGGACTCGACGGCGTGGGCCAGGGCGTCCACCGCGGAGGTGATGAGGAGATGGTCATCCACGGTATCGAGCAGGTCCGGGTCGATGATAGAGACGTTGGGGGTGAGGGAGCGGCTGATGATGGACATCTTCACCCGGCGGGCGGTGTCGGTGATGATGGCAAATTGCGAGACATCCGAGCCGCTGCCGGCGGTGGACGGAAGCAGGATGAGGGGCGGTAGGGGCCGGGAGATGCGGTTGGCGCCTTCGTAGTCGTGGATGCGGCCGCCGCAGCCCGCGAGTGCGGCGATGCCTTTGGCCGTGTCCATGGGACTGCCGCCGCCCAGGGCGAGGATGACATCGGCCTGGCTTTCCCGGTAGAGCTCCGCCCCGGCTTCGATATGGATGTCCCGCGGGTTGGAATAGACTTGGTCGAAGTAGATGGTCTCGAGCCCTGCCGCTTCGAGTACCGCGAGCAGGCGGTCCACCCAGCCGCTGCGCTCGAGCCCCTGGTCGCTCACGAGAAATACCCGTTTACCGCCCAGTTGCAGGGCATAGGACCCGGCGTAGCGGATACTGCCATGGCCGAAGATGATTTCTGGGAGAGAAAATTTGCGGATGTCCATGTGTGCCTCACCCCTGGTTGCGTGGAGACCGTTTTAGCAAGGAGCATGCCCGTGAGGAGTGTGGCCGGGGATTGGGGTGGAGGGCCGATGCGTTTGAGTCATTATGATACAAATGGATGTTGTGGGCAACGGCATGCCATGGCATGGCGCGGTGTTTGGGAGGTGCGCCCAACGGGGACATCCCGCGGGGAGTTTTTGTATCGTTATGACCCAGATGCGGGCAGCAGGTCATGGGGGACCGCAGCGGCGGGTAGTGGGGCGCGCAAAAAGAGTTCTCCAATTTCATGGGGTTGTTTGGTTTTTTTCTGCCTTGGCCGAAATCAGGAAAGGCTGGTCCGAGGTTTGCTCAAGGGGAGGACATCGAGACCTTTGTGTGTAACCAGCTGTCTCAAGCAATGGTCTTGGGGCGGCGCAACCAGAGCGAGGTGTTCTCATGGCAGTTCAGGAAATGGTGTATGGCTTTTTCATCCCCAGCGTGACCCTCATCGGCATCGGCGCTTCCAAGTACATCCCCGAGAAGATCAAGGCCTTGGGCGGAAAGAAACCGCTCGTGGTGACCGACAAGGGGATTACGGCCTGCGGGCTCACCAAGCAGATCACGGATCTTCTCGACGCTGCGGGCATGGAGTACGCGGTGTATGACGAGACCGTACCCAACCCCACCGATCATAACGTCCATCAGGGGGTGGAGGTCTTCAAGAGCAAGGGTTGCGATTCCCTCATCTCCCTGGGCGGTGGTTCGTCCCATGACTGCGGCAAGGGCATCGGCCTGGTGGTCTCCAATGGCGGCAAGATCCATGACTACGAAGGCATTGACAAATCCTCCAAGCCCCTGCCGCCGTACCTCGCCGTGAACACCACCGCGGGCACGGCCTCGGAAATGACCCGGTTTTGCATCATCACCGACACCAGCCGCAAGGTGAAGATGGCCATCGTGGACTGGCGGGTGACCCCGGGCATGGCCATCGACGACCCCATGCTCATGGTGGGCATGCCGCCGGCGCTCACTGCGGCCACCGGCATGGACGCCCTGACGCACGCGGTGGAAGCGTACGTCTCCACCATCGCCACGCCCATGACCGATGCCTGCGCCCAGAAGGCCATCGAACTCATCGCCAAGTATCTGCGCAAGGCCGTGGCCAACGGCAAGGACTTGGAGGCCCGCGAAGGCATGTGTTTTGCCCAGTACCTGGCGGGTATGGCCTTCAACAACGCAAGCCTCGGCCACGTCCATGCCATGGCGCATCAGCTGGGCGGGTTCTACGATCTGCCGCACGGCGAGTGCAACGCCATCCTCCTGCCGCATGTTTCCCGCGCCAACATGAACGCCAAATTGGAGCGCTTTGTTGACATCGCCCGCTTCATGGGCGAAGTCGTGGACGGCTTGTCCCTGCGCGCTGCAGCGGAAAAGGCCATCGCAGCGATCCAGCAGCTGTCCACCGACGTGGGCATCCCGCCCACCATCACCGAGCTGGCCAAACGCTACGGCAAGCAGGTGGACCGCAAGGATATCGCCATCATGACCGCCAACGCCCAGAAGGACGCCTGCGGTCTTACCAACCCCCGTTGCCTCAAGGACGCCGACGTGGCCGCCATTTACGAGGCCGCCTTCTAGGGGAGGACGTATGTGGGACGATGATGCGGACATTGCCCTGATCACAGTCGATGCTGGCGCTACCCTCTACGCCGAGGAGGTGCTTGCCGGGGTTGCGGAGGATATGGCGGGGGATGGCGCATGCTAGGTCCTGCACTACGATGAACGTATCCCAACAGGGTCGGTTCTGCCGGCCCTGTTGGTGTTTTGAGGCGATTATGCTCAAATGGACAGTATAGCCATGGAGGAACTGATGAAGATTCTACGCATCAACACCCGTACCCGTACCTACCGTTTCGAGGATCTGGGCGAGTATGCCGGCCTGGGCGGTCGGGCGCTCACCTCGCGTATCGTGAACCGCGAGGTGCCGGCGGACTGCCATCCGCTTTCGGCGGAAAACAAGCTCATCCTTGCGGCGGGCATCCTCGCGCCGACCACGGCGGCCAACTCGGGGCGGATGTCCGTGGGCGCCAAGTCCCCGCTTACCGGCGGCATCAAGGAGAGCAATTCCGGCGGCCAGTTTGCCAATACCCTGCCCAAGCTGGGGCTGTTGGCCATTGTCCTGGAGGACAAGCCCGAGGCCGGGGCGCCGATGATGGACATCGTCGTGCGGCCTGATCGTGTGGAGTTCCACGACAGCGTCGCCGCCGGCATGCGTACCTACGCGGCCCAGGAAAAGCTGCTGGCCACCTATGGCAAAGACATGGTCACCGCCATGGTGGGCCCGGCGGGCGAGCAATGCCTCTCGGCGGCTACGGTGCAGTTCTCGGATCCCGATGGTCTGCCGTCGCGGTCCGCAGGGCGCGGGGGCATGGGCGCCGTCATGGGCTCCAAGCGGGTCAAGGCCATCCTTTTGGACAGCACCGCCACTGGGAAGGTGACGTATGCCGATGAGGAAGGCTTCAAGGCGGCGCGCAAGGAGTGGGTGGACATCATGCGCAACCACCCGGTGACCAGCCAGGGCTTGCCGGGCTTTGGCACGGCGGTGCTGGTGAACGTCATCAACGCCGCTGGCGCCCTGCCCACCAAGAACTTCCGCTCCGGGCATTTCGATGGTGCGGAGAAGATCTCCGGCGAGACCTTGGCCGAGACCATCACCAAGCGCGGCGGCAAGACCAAGCATGGGTGCCATTCGGGGTGCATGATCCAGTGCTCCCAGGTCTATCATGACAAGGACGGCAAATACCTCACCACCGGTTTCGAGTACGAGACCATCTGGGGCTTTGGCGCGGACCTCATGGTGGACGATCTCGACGATATCGCCATGATGGACCGGACCTGCGACGAAGTGGGCATGGACACCATCGAGATGGCCAACACCATGGCCATGGCCATGGAGGCGGGCATCATCAATTGGGGCGATGGCAAGGCCGTGATCCGCGAGCTCAATAAAGTCGGCACGGACGACCCCTTGGGCCGCATCTACGGCAACGGTACGGCCTATACCGCCAAGGCCTTTGGTGTGGACCGGGTGCCGGTGGTGAAGAATCAGGCCCTGCCGGCCTATGACCCACGGGCGGTCAAGGCCGTTGGCGTCACCTATGCCACGAGTCCCATGGGCGCGGATCACACCGCCGGCTATGGCGTGGCGCAGAACGTCCTGAAGGTGGGCGGCGACGTGGACGGCCACCAGAAGGAAGGTAACGTGGAGGTCTCCAAGAACCTTCAGGTGGCCACTGCCGCCATCGATTCCTTGGGCCTGTGCCTGTTCGTGGCCTTTGCCGTGCTCGACGACGCCCGCGGCGTGCCCTGCATGGCCAAGATGGTGGAGACCTTTACGGGCAAACCCTTCTCCGTGGACGACCTCATCGCTTTGGGCGCCAACTGCCTCAAGGACGAGCTGGACTTCAACCGTCGGGCCGGTTTCACCCCCGAGGACGATCAGCTGCCGCGCTTCTTCCAGACCGAAACCCTGCCGCCCCATAACGTGGGCTGGGGCTATACGGTAGAAGAGCTCCAGGGCGCCAAGGTCTAACGAACGCACCCCCCCTGGACTTACTGGATACCCCGGGCATGTCCTGGGGTATCCGTTTTTCCGGGCACTTGGACTGTTGTCGGCGGCACGGGGAGATACGAAGGATGCAACTGCGCCACGTTACGTATTCGGTCTGGTGGAATCTGATGCTGCTCACCTTGGGGGCGCTGGGCATTGCACTGGCGGTCCAAGGCGTGGCCGTGCCCCATCGGCTCATTACTGGGGGGATTTCCGGCCTCAGTTTGATTTGCTTTTATCTTTTTCCGGGCGTGTCCCCGGGGAAGTGGCTGTTTCTCCTCAACATCCCCATTGCCCTGGCCGGGTGGTTCTGGGTGAGCCGCCGCTTTATCCTCTACACCATGTATGGCATGCTGGCCACCACGGTGCTTCTCGAGGTGTTCCACCAGCCCTTTCCCATTCAGGACCCTATGCTGGCGGCCATCGCCGGCGGGGTGTTTTTAGGGGGCGGGGTCGGGCTCTGTCTGCGTTCCTTGGGGTCTTCGGGCGGGGTGGATGTCATTGCCGTGATCCTGCACCAGCGCTTTGGCCTGCGCATGGGGCAGGTGGGTTTCGCGTGCAATCTTGCCGTGTTCGCCTTGGGATGGTGGTTTTTGGGCGATCTCGACCGCATCCTCTATTCGTTGGTCATGGTGTTCGTGAGCGCGCAATGCGTGGACACGGTGGTGGGCATGTTCAACCAACGGAAATTGGTCATAGTCATCTCTGACCACCACGAGGCCATCACGCGCGCCATTCTTCAAGACATCCATCGCGGAGTTACCCTGCTCCAAGGGCATGGTGGGTATACCGGGGCCCCCAAGCAGGTCATTTTGACGGTGGTGAACACCGTGCAGCAAAAGCGCCTGGAAGAGATCATCTTTTCCCTGGATCCCAATGCCTTTGTCATCGTGGAGAACACCTTGAACGTGCTCGGCCGCGGGTTTTCCCAGCGCAAGGTGTACTAGGGGTTAGACCCAAGCGTCGTCGTCGAGGATGGTGCGCATGGCCGTGAGTTGCACCACTCCGGGACCGAAGCTGCCCCCTTGGGGATTGAAGACGTCGAGAAAGAAGTTTTCCGGGCCTTCGGGGAGCGTATCGCCGATGACTTCCACCGGGATCACGGCGTGGTCCTCGTCCGGGTAGAGCACCAAACGTCCGGACACGGGCAGGTAATCCTCGAAGGCCGTGGCCGAGCCGTCCCGCGTGGCGAAATCCACGCTGACCCAGCT
Organism: Thermodesulfomicrobium sp. WS; assembly: GCF_027925145.1. Taxonomy (GTDB): domain Bacteria; phylum Desulfobacterota; class Desulfovibrionia; order Desulfovibrionales; family Desulfomicrobiaceae; genus Thermodesulfomicrobium. Next base: position 2,268,115 of record NZ_AP027130.1, on the reverse strand, counting down.
TTGCGGATCTTGGCGCTCGCCCAAGAACTGGACGAGAAAATACACGAGCGTCGTGCCATGGTCGCCCTCGGCAACGCTTGGGACCACCTCTGCCGGCCGGGTGGGGGCGTCGTGGTACGCGGCGCGCAGCGTTTGGTCGATCCATTGCTGGTGGACGGAGACCCGCTGCCAGCCCGCCACCTCCCCAAAGGAGCCGTTGACCGTATCGTCGATGTCCGGGTGCGCCGAGCTTGTCCAAAGACTTGCCCCGTAGCTGGCAACGCCGGCGATCTTCCCGTCCACGAAGGCCGGTCCGCCGCTGTCTCCTGGGGTGATGATGGCTTCCGAGGCCCCTAGGCCCAGATGCGAGACGCCGAGCAGTTTTCCTAAGGCGTCGCGCAGAACACTTCCGCTATCCATGTCCGCGGCGAGCTGCACCCCAGGCTTGGGTGTCCAGGCCAAGAGACCCTTGGCGTTCAAAGCGGCCATGTCCGCGTCGAACCGGTTCTGCCCCCAGATTTTCGTGGGGCCACCTACTGCGGTCCCCTGCAGCCCTGTGCCGGGTTCGCCGTACCCCACCAGGGTGAAGGTCCGGCCCAGTTCGTCCTCCTCCCGGTAGATGGGGTAGCGCTCAGCCGTCACCGGCGCGGGGCTAGTGAGCTCCAGGATGGCCAGGTCGTGGTTTTCGTTGAAGAGATCGAAGAGCGGATGTACGGCCACCCTGTGGACCGCGATCGTGGTGCTGCCCCACGGGCCGTCGACCTCGACGTTGAGTGGCCAGAGGATGGTCCCGTTTTCCTCGACCACGTGGGCGGCGGTGAGTACGTGGCGGCCGTCCGGCAAAAGCGTCCCGGTGCCGGCAAAGCCTTGGGCGTGCACATACACGACACCGTCAAAGCCCATGCCGGGGCTGACGGCAAAGTCCCACAAGGAAGAGACGAAAGAGACAGCAAGAGACGGCATGTGCCACTCCAGTTGAGATTAGCGCCGGCGGCGTCGGAGAGTTTTGCGTTTCGGGAGCGGGGCCTTGGGGCTTTGGGGCCTTGGGCGCGAGGACGCCGCGCGAGACCCTTCGTGGGCCAGGGTGAAGTTGAGCTCTGCCCGGGCGAGGTTTGCCTCCACCAAGGCCACCTGAACGCGCTCTCCCAGCCCGATGCGTCGGCCCGAGCGGGTGCCGAGGAGCTCGTGGCGCGTTGCATCGAAGCTCCAGAATTCCGAGAGGGTTGCCAGGCGCACCATGCCGTCCACAGGGATGCCCGCCAGCTCTACCCAAAAGCCGAATTCGGCCACACCGGAGACCACGGCATCGAAGACTTCGCCTTCGCGCCCCTGCAAGGCCAAGATGGCGGCGCGCTTAGCCATGTCCCGCTCTGCCTCGGTGGCGCGGCGCTCACATCCGCCCAGGGCCTCGCATTGGCGCGCCAGACTCTCCACGGCAAAGGGGTCGGGTCTATTGTGGATGAGGGCCTTGAGAGCGCGGTGGGTCAAGAGGTCGGCGTAGCGGCGGATGGGGGAGGTGAAGTGGCAATAGGCGACCGAGGCCAGGCCGAAGTGGCCTTCGTTGGTGGGAGCGTAGGCGGCCTGCATGAGGGAACGCAAGACCAGTCGGTGTACCAGGTCTTCGTGCGGGGTGTCGCGCACGGCGGCGAGGAGATTTTGCAGGGCGCGCAGGTCGAGGGTGCGCGGGACCTCGGCAATGATGCCGCTTCCCACCAGGTGGGTGAAGAGGGCCTCCAGCTTGGCCGGGTCCGGGGCGGGGTGGATGCGGTAGGGAAAGACGCGGTGGTGGTCTTCGAGCATGCGGGCCACGGCCTCGTTGGCGGCGATCATGCACTCTTCCACGATGCGGTGGGCAAAGAGCCGGGGCCGGCTGGCCACGGTGACGGTGCCGTCCTCGGCTTCGCGGATGACCGCCTCCGGGATGTCCAGGTCCAGGGTGCCGCGGGAGAGGCGCTGGTGCCAGAGGGCCTGGGTGAGGCGGGCGGCTGCGGAGAGCATGGTGTGGAGCTGGGGTGGCACGGCGCCTTCCTCGCCGTCCACGAAGCGCTGCACCGCCGTGTACGTGAGTCGGGCTGCACTCTGGATGACTGCCTCCAGCGGGTGCGCGGCGATGAGTTCGCCGTCGCGACTGATGGTGAGGTCCACGGCCATGGCCAGACGCTGCACTCCTGGCCGCAAGGAGCACAACCCGTTAGAGAGGCGCTCGGGCAGCATGGGTTCCACGGACAGGGGAAAATAGTAGGAATTGCCGCGCTCTTGCGCCTCGGTGTCCAGGGCGGAGCCGGGGCGCACGCAGTGGGCCACGTCGGCGATGGCCACCACCAGACGGAAGCCGTTTGCGGTTTCTTCCACGAAGATGGCGTCATCGAAATCCCGGGCGCGCTCGTCGTCGATGGTGACCAGGGAAAGCCCGCGCAGATCGGTGCGGCCCTCCCAGTCGCTGGGGTCTTCGGGCAAGGCCGCGGCCTCGGTGAGGACTGCTTCGGGCCAGGACTGCGGGATGGCGTGCACGAGCTTCACCATGGCCTCTTGGGTGGAAAGCCGCGCTTCGGCGCCGAGCACGCTGGCGGCGTCAAAGCGCCACAGCCGCGGGCCCAAAGGGGTGGGATCCTCGCCCAGGACCATGTCGCCGGCAGCGGCGGACAGTTGCGCGGTGCGCACATGGGCCACCAAGGGCATGCGCGGGTCGGTGGGCCGGGCAAGCCACAGGCCGGGGGAGATCTCCCGCTCCAGCACCAGGGGGACCTGGGTTTGCCGCCGCTCCATGACCCGGCGCACCCGGCCGCGCAGCTCCCGGCGCTCGGCAAGCAGGATCACCTCCACCAGGTCCCCGGGCCAGGCGTCGCCCAAGTCTTCAGGCATGATGGGGATGGTCCCTTCTTCGGGGTGGCGGACCACGCCGTGGCCGCTGCGGCGGATCTCCAGGACCGCCGCAAAGCTCGGCAAGGTTTCGGCAGCCATGAAGCTTCGGCCCACAGGCACCACCAATCCTTCTTCGGTCAACTGGGCAAGCAGGGTGCGCAAAAGGTCCTTGCGCGCGGCTGCGGCCTTGCCGGTCAGGCCGGCGGTGAAGAATTCCGCCATGTGGCGGCGCCGTACCGGTGTTTTTTGTTCTTTGATCCAGGCAAGAAGCGTCGTTTTGGTCAGTTTCAAGGTCACAGATGCTCCTGCGCACCCCAGCGCTCGGAAATCCATTGGGAAAAGGGCGGGTGCGCGGTAATGGGGGAAAAATCTACAGTCAGGTCCAAGATCCAGAGCCGCTCGTCCGCAAGGGGCGCCAGCTTCACGGCGTCTTTACCGGTGGCGAGGATGATGTCCGCGTGCAGGCGGGTGGCGGTTTCGTGGATAGAGTGCCAGTCCGAGGCCGAAAAGGGGTGGTGGTCCGGGAAAGTGAGGTGCCCCAGAGGGTGGACGCCCAGGTCCCGCTGCAAGAGGCGCCACACCCTTCCGGGCCGGGCCACGCCGGTGACCAGGAGGGCGCGGGCGTTGTGGAGGCGGGTGCGTTTTTCCGTACCGTGCATCTGGCGGGCGGCAGGGATGCGGAACTCCATGCGATAGATGGGGCGTTGGGTCCCCAGACGCAGGCGGGAGAGCACGTCGAGCATCTCTTCATCCATGGCCTCGCAGCCCACGAGAAAGGCGTGGGCCCGGGCGAGGGCCGAAGCGTCTTCCCGCCAGGGGCCGGCAGGCAGCACCCGGTTCCAATCTGCATCCAGATCGTCGGGGGCGAGAAGGCACAGGTCGACGTCGCGCTGGACGCGCAGGTGCTGGAACCCGTCATCGAGGATGACGAGATCGAAGGGTTTTTCCGCCAGGGCCTTGCGCCCGGCCCGTACCCGGTCGGGGTCCACCATGATGCGCGCCCAGGGCGCGTGCTGGGCAAGGAGCAGGGGCTCGTCGCCGGCCTCGTCCACCGGGCTGGCAGGGGTGACAGGGTAGGGGAGAAACGGCGGCCGGGAGCGGTAGCCGCGGGTGAGCACCAATGGCGTCAGGCCGCGCTCCTTGGCCCAGGTGAGCAGCCAGGCCACCATCGGCGTCTTGCCGGTGCCGCCCAGGCGGATATTGCCCACGCTGATGCAGGGCACCGGCGGCCGCCAGGAACGAAGAAGGCCCCGGCGGTATGCCTGGGCCCGGATACGCAGGGCAGCGCCGTACGCCTGGCTTGCGGGGCGCGCCAGCGCCAAGAAGACCTGCTGCCAGCGGGACATCAGTCGCGCGAACCGCCAAAGAAGCGCAGCAGCATGAGGAAGAGGTTGATGAAATCCAAATAGAGCCGCAGGGCGCCGAGGATGGTGCCGCGGCGGATGGCCAGGGCGTCGTCCATGGGCGCGGTCTCGCCCATCTGGCGCAGCATCTGGGTGTCGTAGGCCGTCAGGCCCGTGAATACGAGCACCCCCACCGCGCTGATGACGAAGTCCACCGCAGGGCTGGCCAGGAAGATATTCACCACCGAGGCCAGGATGATGCCCACAAGCCCCATGAAGAGAAAGCTCCCCATGCCGGAGAGGTCGCGCTGGGTGGTGGCGCCGTAGATGCTCATGACCCCGAAGGTGCCGGCAGTGACGAGAAAGGCCTTGAACACCGCGGCCCCGGAATAGGCAAGCAGCACGGCGGACAAGGTGGCGCCGTTGAGGGCGCTGTAGAGGAGAAAGAGTCCGGTGGCCGTGCCGGCGCTCATGCGGTGCACTGCACCGGAAATGGCCAAGACCAGGCCCAATTCGCCGAGCACCAGGCCCCAGAACACCAGGGGCGAGCCAAAGATGATGCCGGCGATGGCCGCACTGGTGACAACACCGTAGGCCACCAAGGCGGTCACGAGCAGGCCTGCGGTCATCCAATGATACACGCCACGCAAAAAGGCGTTGGTGGCGGCCACGCTGGGTGCGGAACTCATGGTACGGTAGGCCATGGAAGGTCTCCTTTTGGAGTAGGGGTTGCGAAAGTCAGTCCCGATGGTGCCCCGTTGTAGAGCATGGACCGGGGAAGTCAAGGGATGGGGGGATGGATGGACCAAAATGGGCACTTGTCTGCCCAAAATGGGCGGATGCCGCCAGGGCGCGAGCGCGTCCGCCACCGGGCCGCGCGTCCATGGGCTTCAAAAAACAACGGGTTTTGCTTGTGGCACGATTCTGGATAGGAAAGTGGCCCAAGCGGCGCCCCCTGCGTCCAGATACACCATTTTTTTCGAGGAGGTATTGACCTATGAAGATTCGTCGAGGCGAAAAGGGTTTTACGCTGGTGGAATTGCTCATCGTCGTGGCCATTATCGGCATCCTGGCGGCCATCGCCATCCCGCAGTTCACCAAGTACAAAAGAAATGCGGCCAAGAGCGCGTGTGAATCGGATCTGCGCAACTGTATGTCGGAAGCGACGGCTGTTTTTTCTGCCAATGGCACTAACCAGACAAACTGTACAACACTGCCTGGGAACAAGTTGAGTGCAGTGGTATATGTTGCACAGAATGGAACTGTGTCTTTGAGTAATACTTATGCGTTGTCGTCTAACGTTTCTGTTACCCCTGACGGTGTGTATAGTGGTATTACTGGTGTCACTGCGAGCATTGTCAACGGCAGTGCTTTCTGTAATGTGACTGGCCTCTAAAAACTTTTCTGCTGGCGATCGGTCTATAGCCGGGCTCTGCCCGGCTTTTTTTTGTGCCTGCCTATGGCCGCTGAGCTCGGACGGCTTGGAGGTGCGTGCTTTTGGGAAGCCCAGGGGCTTTGCATCCGCGGCTGCGGCAGCTCGTGGTCCCTGGCAGCTGTACCTGTATCTGCACTATTTGCCGATGCAGAAGCGCGCAAACACCGCGTCTAGTACTTCGTCCGTGGTGACTTTCCCGGTGATGGCCGCCAGGTGGGCGGCGGCGGCGTCCAGGTGCACGGCAAGGAGGTCCGCGGGCAGGGCGTTTGCAGCGGCGCAGAGTTCGGTGAGTTCGTCCCTCGCGGCGTGCAGCAGCTGGGCCTGGCGTTCGTTGGGGGTGAGCCCTGTGCCTTCCGGGGCCTCGGCTTCCAGGATTTGGCCAAGAGCCGCTTCCAGGGTATCCAGCCCTGCCCCGGTGTGGGCGCAGACCATGACCTGCGGGGCGCTGTTCCAGGGGGGATCCTGGACCCAGGCGGGAACGTGGGGGACGAGGTCCATTTTGGTCACCACCACGAGCTTGGGCTTGTCCAGGTCCATGAGGCGCAGGTCTTCGGCGTCCGGGGTGGAGGTGGCGTCCAGCACCACGAGCACGACGTCTGCGGCGCGCAGCATGTCTTGGGTGCGGCGGATGCCTTCGTGCTCGATGGGGTCCTGGGGGTGGGTCCGCAGGCCTGCGGTGTCGGTAAGGCGCACGGGAAAGCCGGCCACCAGGAGGGGTTCTTCCAAGACGTCCCGGGTGGTGCCGGGCAGGGCGCTGACAATGGCCCGCTCCCGGCCGAGGAGGGCGTTCATGAGGCTCGATTTGCCGGCGTTGACCCGGCCGGCGAGCACCACCAGGGCGCCGTTTCGGGCCAGGGCCCCGCGCCGGGCCCCGGCCAAAAGCTGGTCGATGGGGGTGAGGATGGCCTGGACGCGCTTGCGGATATGCTCCGGCTCCAGCTCCGGCAGGTCTTCTTCGGGAAAGTCCACCGCCACCAAGAACTGCGCCCGCAGGGAGAGGACCGCCTCCCGCAGGGCGTCCACCGCCTGGGAGAGGTGCCCGTGGAGGCGGTCTTCCGCCTGGGCCAGGGCCAGGGGCGAGGTGGCGGCGATGGTCTCCTGAATGGCCTCGGCCTGGGCGAGATCCAGCTTGCCATGGAGAAAGGCCCGCCGGGAGAATTCCCCCGGGCCTGCGGGCTCGGCCCCCAGGGCCAGACAGGCGCCAAGGATGTGGCGCAGCACCAAGGGCCCGCCATGGGCGTGGATTTCGAGCACGTCCTCGCCGGTAAAGGAATGGGGGGCCCGGAAGAGCACCACCAGGGCCTGATCGAGAACGGCGTGGGTGTGCGGGTCGCGGATGCGCCCGAGGTGGAGGCGCGCCGATTGGAAGTCGGTGAAGGTGCGGCTTTGGGGCTCGAACAGGGCGCGGCCGATGGCGTGCGCCTTGGGTCCGGAGAGGCGCACGATGCCGATGGCCCCCGGACCCGGCGCAGTGGCGATGGCCGCCACGGTGCCTAGGGGGTGCGGCGTCGGTTGGGACATACCAGCACGCGCTTCAAGGGCCCGCTGCCTTTGCTCACGGTGCGCACTTCGGTGTCGTCGCGCAGGGCGAGGTGCACCATGCGGCGGTGGAAGGAGGACAGCGGACCGGTGCTCTGGATGCGGCCGGAACGTTTGGCCCGCGCCGCCAGGCTCTGGGCCAGGGAGCGCAGCCGCTGGATCTGCCGGGCGCGGAAGTCCCCTGCGTCGAGCTGCACCCGAGGGGCCTCGCGCCATGCCTTGGTGAGCATGCGGTTGAGGAGGTATTGCAGGGCCAGGATGGTCTGGCCTTCGCGGCCGATGATGAGACCGTTGTGCTCCTCGTCGTCTACGCGCACGATGATACCGTCGTCGTCCTGACGCACGCTGATGGCAGGCTCCTTGCCGCAGATGGGGACAAGCAGCGGCGTGAGCAGCCGGAGCACTTCCTTCGTGAGCCGCTCCATCTCTTCGGGGGAGTGCGCCCGGCCTTGGGGAGGCATCTCGTCGTCCTCGTCGTCTTCGCTTTCGGAGGCGTCTCCTTCCGGCGCGTCGGAAGCGGCATCGTGCAGGCGCGTGGGATCCTCAAGACGCGGCGTATCTTCGCCGTCGTCGTGGAGCGACTCGAGCACCGCGGGCGGCCGCCGGCGGGCGAGGACGACGGCCTTTTTGGCCCCCAGGCCGAAGATGCCAGGGGACCCCATGCTGACAATATCGATTTCCAGATCTTCCCGCTCCACCCCCAAGGCCTGGCAGGCCAGGAGGATGGCCTCATCCACGTTTTTGCCTCGAAACTCGCGAAAGGGGTGCATGGCGGCTCCTTAGTTGGCTGGTTTGGCGGAACGGGTGAGCAGCCATTGCTGGAAGATGGAGAGCACGTTGTTCACCAGCCAGTAGACCACGAGCCCCGAGGGGAAGCTCAAGAAGAGGAAGGTGAAGATCACGGGCATGGCCATCATGATCTTGGCCTGGGTGGGGTCTGCGGCCGAAGGCGTCATGCGCTGCTGGAGGAACATGGTGGCGCCCATGACCAGCGGCGTGATGTAGAGCGGGTCCTTGGCCGAGAGGTCCGCCAGCCACACGATGTCGGTGCCCGGCAGATGGGGGATGAAGGGCGCGTGCCGCAGTTCGATGGCGCCCAAAAGCGCCTGATACAGGGCAAAGAATACCGGGATCTGGAGCAGCATGGGCAGACATCCGCCCGCGGGATTGACCTTGTAGGTCTTGTAGAGCTGCATGATCTCGGCGTTCATCTTTTCGCGGTCATCGGCGTACTTTTCCCGGATCTTGGCCATGAGGGGCTGGATGCGGCGCATCTGATCCATGGACTTATAGCTCTTGTGCGACAGCGGCCAGAAGAGGATCTTGATGATCACCGTGAGGATGATGATGGCCACCCCGTAGTTGCCGCCGGTGTGGGCCGCAAGAAAGACCAGGAAGCGCTTGAGGGGTTTGGCGATGACATCGAAAAATCCGTAGTGGATGGCCTGGGAAAGCCCCCCGGGCATGGCGGCCAGATCCGCCTCGGTCTTGGGGCCGAGGTAGTAGGTGAGGGTTCGTACCTGACTGACTCCAGGGTCCACAATCAGGGCATCGGCCAAGGCCACGCGGTATATCCCGTCTTCCAGCTTGGCCCGCAACAGCATGTCGCCGCTGGTGGGCACTGCGGCCATGAGGAAGTAATTGCTTTCAATGCCGCCCCAGCGCACGGGCTGTTCCGAGGTAATGCCCGCCTGTAAATCCTTGGGATCGCCTTCCTGTGTCAAGGCATTGGCGAGGTACGCGATCTGGGTGCGGTTGTATTTGTCGTCCGGGGCGCTGAGGCCTGTACTGGCCAGGGTCGTCGAGAGCTGGCCTTTGGCTTGGGCTTTGCCTTGATTGGTGAGGCGCACTTCTTCCTGGATGGCGTAGGAGTCGCCTTGAAAGCGCAAGATGCGCACGACCTCCAGGTCCCCGAGACGCGTGGAGAGCTGGATGCTGCCCGATTGGGTGGTATCCAGGGTGAGGTCCCCCCCCTGCACCTGCCACGCGCCCGTCCAGGTGGGAGTCAAGTCCCAAAGGAGACCGAGGGGCGCTTTGGCCAGCGAGGTCTGCGAGATGAGGTCGATGGGAGGGGCGTCGGGCGCGATGGTGGTGGTGTAGTGTTTGAGGGTAAAGCTTTCCAGAATGCCGCCTGCGGTATTGATTACCGCCCGGTAGCGCGGCGTCTCCACGGTGAGGCGTTTGCCCGCGGCGGTGAAGGCCGGCTGGAGAGCGGACGACGCGGCAGGCGCCTGCAGCGCAGAAGCTTCCGGAGAGGATTGCGGCGGTTGCGCGGCGGTTTGGTTTTCGGGCGCGACGGGGGTGCGCGGTGCGGGAGGAAACAGGAAATTCCAGCCCACGAGGACTGCCAGAGAGAGGACAATAGCCAGAATGACGCGAGGGGTGTCCATGATTTACACTCTCTTTTGAGGTGACGGCACCGGATCGATTCCTCCGGCGCACAAGGGATGGCATCGCAAAAGCCGCCAGATGGCAAGCAGGCTGCCGCGCCCAAGGCCGTGGATTTCCAGAGCTTCTTTGGCGTATTGGGAGCATGAAGGGACGAAGCGGCAGCACGGGGCGTACCAGGGAGAGATCAGGCGTTGGTACGCGGTGAGGATACGCGCGGCTGCGCGGCCGAGGTGCATACGGATACGTCCTGTTGGTTGACGAAACGATGGATACGGAGAAGTGCTGGCAGGATCTCCTGGCGTACTTCCGCCAGGCTCACCTGGCGCAGTGACACGCCACGCCGAGCAATGACCACGATATCGAGTCCCCGAGGGATGGCGTCGGCGTGCAGACGAAAAAGCTCCCGCAGCACGCGTTTGGCGCGGTTGCGCAGCACAGCGCTCCCATGCTTGCGGCTGATGGAGAGTCCCAAACGCCACGGGCCGGCGTCATCCCGTACCACCACGACCAGTACCCATTGTGACGTGACGAAGCGGCGGCCATGGGCGTAGCACCGGTGAAAATCCGGCCGCCGCTTGAGGCGGAAACGGGCCGGAAGACTCAAACCGCCAAACGTTTGCGGCCCTTGGCCCGGCGGCGGTTGATGACAGCGCGTCCGTTTTTGGTGCGCATGCGCACGAGAAAGCCATGCGTCCGTTTCCGGCGAGTGGTGCTCGGCTGGTATGTTCTTTTCATTGCAGTTCTCCTTTGCAAAAAAGTAAACGGGAAAATTAGCCGCAAAATACGGATGCGTCAAGAAAGGTGTGCAGCGTCGTTGGAGCCAGGGGGAGGCAGCGGGGCTGGTTTGCGCTGCTGGCCAGGTGGCGGATTTTTTTTTAGACGGATTTTGCGGGGAGTATGGGAATCGAAGGAGTCTGGATGGTTGCTTCGCAACTCGCCATCCCGAATTGTCGGCAATCCGCCGAGAATGGGAACCGAAGGAGTCTGGATGTTTGCTTCTGCCCCTTGGGATCAATCCCTTTTCGCGGCGATCAATGGCGCCCGGTGGGTGCTTTTGGACTGGGTCATGCCGCTTGCCTCAAGCACGGTGGTGCTCTTGGGTTTGGCCGTGGCCGCGGTGGTGTGGACGCTTCGGCAAAGCGGCCTGCGCCAGGCCGGGATCGTGGCCCTCGCCCTGGCCGCGGTCGTGGGCGTGAGTGACTTGACCTGCGGGGTGGTGAAAAAGATCGCCCATCGTCCGCGTCCGCTCGCTGTGGAGCACGGGGTTTGGGCCCATGGCGATGCGGGCTGGCAGCACTGGGAAGATCCGCCTGGGGGGGGCAAATCGTCGTTTCCTTCCGCCCATGCGGCCAACGCCATGGCCGCGACGGTGGTGCTGCTGACCGTGGGAGGCTGGCGGCGGCGTGTTTTGTGGCTGTCTGGGATTGTAGGCTATTCGCGCATCTACCTCGGCAAGCACTATCCGACGGACGTGCTGGCGGGGTTTGCCGTAGGCCTGGCCGTGGGCCTGGTGATTTCGGTCCTCGTGCAGTCTTTTAGGTCGCGTGGAGCCGCTTCTCCCGGCGGATGAGAATGAGGTTGCGGATATAAATGATGAACCCCGTGGACTGGCCGACGATGAAGACGATGTCGTGGCGGAGCACGGCGTAGATCAAGAGAAAAAGGCTGCCCAAGAGGGAAAGATACCAGAATTCCAGCGGGATGATGCTTTTTTTCTGGCGTTCGGACGCCAGCCATTGCCAGAAAAAACGCAGAAAAAAGCACGCCTGCCCGGTGAAGCCGATGGCCAAAAGCCACCATTCGGTGGAGAAGTTCATAGGATATCAGGGCGTCGGTGGAAGGTTGGTTTCACGGACACGCCAGGACACGTGGCGGTGCTGCATCCAGCGCACGGCCAAGAGGTCCCACCAAGCGGTCCAAGCCCGATCCAAGATGCCATACTTGGAAACTCCGCGGGTGCGTGGCCGGTGGTGGACCGGCATTTCCGCCACCCGGGCGCCGTGCATCTTCATGAGTGTGGGCAGAAATCGGTGCATCCCGGTAAAGACCGGCAGACGCCGCGCCAAGTCCGTGCGCAGCACTTTGAGGGAGCAGCCCGTATCGCGCACGGTCTCTCCCGTGAGGGCGTTGCGGATGGCGTTGGCAAGCCTCGAGGCGCCCCGCCGCACCCAGGTGTCCTGCCGTTTTTCCCGCCAGCCGATGACCATATCCACGTCACCCTCGGCGTAGCGCGCCAGAAGCCGGGGGATGTCTGCCGGGTCGTTTTGTAGGTCTGCATCCAAGGTGACGATGACCTCGCCTCCAGCATGGGCAAAGCCTGCGGCAAAGGCCGCAGACTGGCCGTGGTTGCGGTCGAAGGCCAGGTAGCGCACCCTGGAGTCTGCTGCGGCCAGGGCCTTGATGCAGGCAAGACTGGTGTCGGTGCTCCCGTCGTCCACCAAGAGGATTTCCCACGCATACGGGAGATCCTCCAGGGCTTCCCGGCATTGCCGGTAGAGCTCCGGGAGGTTTTCTTCCTCGTTGTAGACTGGAATCACAAGAGAAATAGTGTGAATGTCGGTGTGCATAGAAAAATCTGTCTAAAGGGTTTGACATCCGCTGTAAACATGTTTAAATATCTTCTTCGTGACGCGGAGTGGAGCAGCATGGTAGCTCGTCGGGCTCATAACCCGAAGGTCGGAGGTTCAAATCCTCCCTCCGCAACCAAGAAATCACAAGGGCCTTGCCGCTGGGCAGGGCCCTTTGCTTTTGGTGGCATGTCGCCCGGATTGGGCGGCATGCGTTGGTTTTGAGGCAGGGGGCATTCTCGTCCAAGATACGGATTTCCCTCATCCTTTGCGGGTCGGGTCGCCAAACCCGTCAGGGCTCCCTGGCCTGGATGGTGACCGCCGTGCCGCTGACGCTTACCATGAGCATGCTGCCTTTGGCGCCCACAGTTTCGTAGTCGATATCGATGCCCACCACGGCGTTGGCCCCCAGTTGGTGGGCTTTTTGGTGCAGTTCTTCCAGGGCGATGCGGCGCGCTTTTTCCAATTCTTTTTCGTAAGATGCTGCCCGGCCGCCGACGATATCGCGGATGCTGGCAAAGAGATCGCGAAAGATGTTGGCCCCCAAAACGGCCTCGCCGGTGACGATGCCGTGATACGTGGTGATGGTGGAGCCTTCCACAGTGGGTGTGGTGGTAAGGATCATCACAGACCTCCGGATGGTGGAGAAGAAACGGGACGCGCCCTAGGTTTGCGGCACCAAGGCGCGTAAGTCCAGGATCTCTACTTCCTCCCGTGTGATAAGCACGTGGGGCGCCAACTGGATGATGTCCTTGAGAAAGGCCTCCGAGGGCTCGATGGCATCCACGATTTCCAGCACCACGGGCAGACTCTCCGAGAGCCGCAGAATGGAGGCGTTGCGCATGCCGCGGGAGCCGAAGCCCATGAGCCCGCGAAAGAGTGTGGCACCTTTGAGCCTATGCTCCATAGCGCGATGAATCAGCGTGTCCGAGAGCCGTTTTCCCTCGAATCGATCGGTTTCACTGAAATAGATGCGGATACGTTGACCGCGCATACTGGACCTCCAGGGGGCGGAGGGCGCGCTACAGGAGGCGCGCCAGCACCATGCCCAGATAAAGGGCGAAAAAGCCTACGGCCACCTGCCCGGCGGCGTTGAGGACGGCGAGCCCTACCGCGCCGCTTCGCATCAAGGCCATGGTTTCGAAAGTGAAGGTGGAGAACGTGGTGAAGGCGCCAAGAAAGCCAGTGAGCAGCGCAAGGCGGGTTTCCGGGGGAAGCGCCATACGTTCGTCGAGCAATGTGGCAATAAGTCCGAAGAGAAAACAGCCCACCACATTCACCACCGCAGTGCCCATGGGAAACGAGCCCGGCCAGCGCGTTTGCACCACTCCAGCCAGGGCCCAACGGCTGAGCGCCCCCAGAGCCCCGGCCACGGCGAGGATGAGGTACTTCATGCCGGCACCTCCGCAGCCAGCGCTTTGATGGCCTGGGCATAGGCCTTTTGAAGCTCTGCCAGATAGTGGGCATCCACGGGGCCGCGCCAGGTGACCACTTCGGTGAAGCGCCGCGGGATGGGGATGGCCGTGGGATTAAACCCAAAGGCGAGGCGTTGCTGCCAGCGGCGCGCCTGCAGGATGCGGGCCGTGGCGGCAAGGTCGCTGGCCAGGTCCCCCATGCCGATGGCGGTAAGGCATTGGGCCAGGCGTTCGCGGCTATATACCTTGCGGGCAAAGAGGCAAGCCACCATGGAAGTGAGCAGTACCCGTTCGGCTTCGTCTCCCACGAGGAAACGCACGGCAGCTGCGGTGTCCTGGGGAGGATTGGCCTGATCGTAGCTATAGGCGCCGGTATCCAGATGCGAGTGGCGCAGGCCCAGCGCCTGGCTCACGAAGAAGGTCTCTCCAGTGGCGTAGCCCGCCATCTCTTGGCCGAGTACGCAGGCGAAGTCCGCGCCGCCGTACACCTGGGCGGCGGCGTCGGCACCTTGGGCCAGGTGGGCCCAAAATTCTTGGCGCGCTTCGGCCATGCGGGTGATGGCTTCCCGGTAGACGTGGGTTGCGCCGAAGGCCAGGCGCAGGCCGGTGTGCGCCTCGGTGATGATGCCGCGTTCCATGGCCTCCGTGGCCCAGGCCAGGGCCACGCCGGCGCTCATGGCGTCAAGACCGGCCTTTTCCACGTCGTCGAGGAGCGCCAGCACCTCGGTAGGGGCGCGCAGATCAAGCATGGTGCCCAGGGCGAAGATGGGTTCGTAGTCGTAGGACACCTGGCGGTAGAGGTAGCGGTTGTCTTGGGGCAGGAATTTTTCCCGCACGAAACCGATGTGCACGCAGCCCACCGGGCATCCGGCGCAGGCGGCGTTGCGCAGCAAGGCCGTGTCCGCGAAGTGCTGGCCGCTCATGGAACCGATGGCCTCGGGCTTGGAGGTGGCCTGGAGGTTACGCCAGGGCAGGGCCTGCAGGGCGTCCAGGGGCTCCAGATTCTCCGGCGTGCCGAGGTTGTGGTACTTGTGCATCATCTCCGTGTCCGTGAGGTCGCGGAAGATGTCGGCGTAGAGCGCGGCGTACCCTTTGCCTGTGGGAAGCGTTTGGTGCTCTTCGCCGGTGACGGCCACCGCCTTGATGTTTTTGGCCCCCAGGGCCGCGCCGCATCCCAGCCGGCCGAAGTGGCGGAAGGTATCCACATTGATGCAGGCCATGGGGGAGCGACGTTCGCCGGCCACGCCGATGCGCCAGATGCTGCGGTGTCCGGAGCCGGAGATCTGGCGGCGGATGAGTTTGGCGCAGGAGAGGGCGTCCATGCCCCAGAGATAGCCGGCGTCCTGGACGCTGACGTGGTGCGCCCCCACGTGCACCACGCTGGGGCGCGGGGCGCGGCCCACGAGCACCAGGGCATCCAGGCCGGCAAAACGCAGCGCCAGGGCCGAGCGGCCGCCGGCATGGGACTCGGCGTAGCCGCCGTGGCGCGGAGAGACGAAGGCGCACACGGTCTTGCTCATGAGCGGGAAATAGCCGGTGAGCGGGCCGATGGCGAAGATGATGGGTTGATCCGGGTGGTCCCAGGCTTCGGTGGGCCGGGCGTACTGGGAGAACAAGGTGGCGGCGAGTCCGGATCCGCCGAGGGCGGCGCGGGCCTCAGGCAGTCGGCGCAGCCGCGCCGTGCCGGTGTCCAGGTGTACTTCGAGGATGACCACAGGATTCATGACCCCACCTCCACAAGCTCCAAGCAGTCGTGCGGACAGAACGGCACGCATTGGCCGCAGTGAATGCACACGTAAATATCACCCGCGCGGTCCTGGGCGATGGCCCCTACAGGACACGCAGGCACGCATTGACCGCATTGGATGCACAGGCTTTTGTTGCGCACAACCCCACCGCCCGGCCGGGCCTTGAGACTGCCGGTGGGGCAGGCCGCGGCACACGGCGGCGGGTCGCAGGCCAGACAGACTTCCGCCTGGAAGCCCGTGGTGAGCCCTCCGGAAGAGGAAATGCGGATGCCGGCGTGCTCCCAGGAAAGGATCTTGTGGACCAAACGGGCGCAGGCCAGCGAGCAGCTATGGCAGCCGATACATCGATCCATGCGGGCGGCGACGAGACGTTTCATGATTCCTCCTGGGCGTCTTGGGACGGGGGAGATTGTTCCGTCTGATAGTGCGCAAGGGCCGCGACGTATACACCTGCGGTTTCGGCGCGCAGAATTCGGCTGCCGAGGGAGCGGGGGTGCCACCCGTGTTGGATGAAGGCCGCCACCTCCTCGTCGTCGAGCCCGCCTTCGGGGCCTACGGCCACCACGCACGGTGCGGCGAGATCCGCAAGGCGGATCCCCGCCGAGGCCGGGGCCTTTTCCCACAGCACGAAACGCCGGGCAGTGGCCGCCGCGGCGGCCAGCAAGGCCGCAAGAGAGGCAAAAGCGCGCAGCCCCGGCAGCCACGGGGACCTGCACTGCTTGGCTGCGGCCACGGCCTGGCGCAGCCAGACAGCGGGCCCGTCTTCCGGGATGTTCCCTTGGGAGAAACGGGCCTGCCACAACCAGATGTCCTGGATTCCCAATTCCACAGCCTTTTCCACGAGAAAACCCCGGCGGCCGCCTTTGGTCCAGGCCGCGGCCAAGATGAGCCCCTGGGGCCGCGGGTGCAGGGTCGGCGCGGCGTGCGCACGAAGCAGGACGCGCTTTTTGGTGGTTTGGGCAAGCACAAAGGGGCCGCTCCTTCCTGCGCCGTCAAAGAGCGTCACCATCGCCCCGGGCCGCAGGCGCAATACCGTCACCAGATGCCGGGCTTCGTCCGGGCAAAGCTCCACCGTGTCGGCCCAGGCGTGGGCTGGGGCGTAGACCCAGGGGGTGCGGCTCATGCCAGTTTGGTCCGCGCGGTCCCTTGGGTATAGAAGGGGAGCTCCACCCTGCGGGCAGCAAGCAGCGTCTTGGCGGCCTGGATGGCAAAGGTATCGGCGTCGGCGGCCTCGACCGCCACGTAGGCCAAGGCGATGGCGTACCCCAAGCTCGGGGCAAAGGAACCGCTCGTCACCTGGCCGACGACCCGGTCACCCACCAGCACGCTGTCGCCGTGCCGGGCGCTGCGCCGGCCTTCCAGGGCCAGGCCGACAAGGCGCTCACGCACCAAGGGCAGGGCGCTTTTGCCGATGAATTCCGCCGGCGAGGTGAGGAGCGCGCCGTAGCCCGCCTCCACCGGGGTGTGGGTGGTGTCCAGGTCCTGGCCGTAGAGGGGAAGGCCCATCTCCAGGCGCAAGGTGTCCCGGGCCCCGAGCCCTGCGGGCTTCACCACGGGGTGCTCGAGGAGCGCTTCCCAAATTTCCAGGGCGCGGCTCCAGGGGACGTAGAGCTCGACGCCCAACTCGCCGGTGTAGCCAGTGCGGCTCACCAAAAGCTCCATCCCGCGCCAGGTGACCGGACGGAAGGCGAAGTAGGCAAGATCCGTCCAGGTGCCGGGGATGACCTGCGCGAGCACGGCAAAGGACTGGGGACCCTGGAGGTCGATCTTGGCCGTGAGGCTGCTGCGGTCTTCCAGTGTGAGCCCGCGGGGCAGATGCTCGCGGATCCACGCCAAATCCGAGGCCGTGGTGGCGGCGTTGACCACGAGCATATAGTCGTCGGCAGCCAAGCGGTAGACGATGAGGTCGTCGAGCACCCCGCCGTTGTCGTTGAGCATGAAGCCGTAGCGGCAGCGCCCGGGTTTCAAGGTCTCCAGGTTGTGGGTGACGATGCGCGCCAGGGCCTCCGTGGCCCCGGGGCCGGAGAGGAAGAATTCCCCCATGTGGCAGATGTCGAAGACACTGGCCTGGGTGCGGGTGTGCTGATGTTCTTCCAGGATGCCGGTGTATTGGATGGGCATGTCCCAGTCGGCAAAAGGCGCCATGCGGGCGCCGTGGGCGCGGTGCCAGGAAGTCAGTGGCGAGGTATGCAGATCAGCCATAAAAATCTCCTTTATGTAGTGGTGCGGATGCGGCGGATGGCGTTGAGTTCGTCCACGAGGCCAACCAACCTGCCGTAATATTTTTTGATATGCAGGCCGCTTGGGGTCAAATCTTCGTCTTTGCGAGAAACATATTTCTTGACCAGGTAGCGGTCCGAGAGAATCTGTTCCGCAAAATGGATGGCCTTATCCATGAGTTCTGGGAAGTAGTTGACTGCTTCGAATTTGAACTCCGTGATGATTTTGACGGTCAAGGTGATCATCTCGTTGTAGGAAATCTTTTTGCCTCGGTAGAGCCTGCCTTTGAGGTCTTGGAGTTGTTTGACGCGCCGCGCTTGCTGGATGAAGCTATAGAGTTTCCAGACTTCTTGGTAGACGTCATGGAGTTGTGCAGAAAAAATATCGAGGTAGTCCTTGTTGAAGAGGTAGGAGTCGAGCACCTTGGTGATGGAGGCATAGAACTCGTCGGAATAGCCCACCATGCGGCGCTGATGCTTGGTGAGCCAGGCATGGAGGAATTTGAGCCGCTTCTCGTGGGTTTCGGTGTTTTCCACTACCTCCCGGCCTTTATAGAGAACTCGGCCCATGAACTCTCCGCGCACGATGTCGTTGAGCTTGAGGACCATGGTGTAGGAGTCCTTGATCAGGTTGATCCCCGTGAGGGCTTGGCCGGTGTGCGGATGGATGATCTCCTGGCGCAAGACCGAGATGGCGCGCTCTTGGCGCACGTTGTTGGGGTCGTATTTGTGCTGGCGGTAGGTGATGCGCACCAAGAGCACCCGGCGTTGGGGGTCGAGGAAATATCCGCCCTGCTCCAGGGGGTTGAGGGCTTCGGCGCTGCGGCTCTCGAGGCGGACGAGGCAAGTCTTGGTGACTTGGGGGTAGGGACGGCCGGGCTCGGCGCTCATGAGGGTGGTGATGGTGCGGTCCGACTGCCCGAGGACCTTGATGCAGAAACGCTCGCCCATCTTGTGGAGGCGGCGGGCGAAGATGGCGGCCGAGGTCTTGCGCTCCGAAGAGATGGGATAGCCGTAGAGTTCCATGAGAAATTGGTACACGAATTCCCGGTTGGCCACGTAGAGGCGGTTGTTGCCGGGCTGGAATTTTTTGATCTTGAGGCCGAAGCGCTTGAGCTCCGTGTCCAGGTCTGAAGGAAATGAGGCATAGATTCCCGAGAGGTAGAATTCCCCGCGGCTATCGCGGGAGAAGACGTGCGCCCGGTCCATGTGTCCCAAGAATTGGATGAGGGTGGAGTAGGCTGCAGGGTCAGCGATGCTGAGTGCGGACGTGGCCTCGCGGAAGGCTTCCCGTTGGTGTTTGGGCAGGTGGCGTTCAAAGGCCTCTTGGTTGTGGCGGTGGATGTTTTCCTCCAGGAGGCAAAAATCTCCTGCGGGTGCGGCATCGGGGTCGTGGCAGGTACGGAGGATATCGTATTGGAAGACCTCGTCCAGCGGGCTTAAGGGGCGGTCAAAGATGACCATGGAGAACCCGGGCAGGGCTGCGTATTCGAAGAGACTGGGCTCGAAGGAAGGAAGCAGCTCGCGGGGGTCCACCAGGGGATAGTCCGGGGTCTCGGCGTAGGGTTTGGCCAGGCAATACTTCATGTGCACCAGCTCGATGAAGCGGGCAAGCTCCGTCAGGGTGCAGAGTGGGTGGGCCGGTGCCAGCGTGCCGTCTTCCAGGCAGCGCACCTCGGGCGCGTGGGAAAAAAGCGATTGCCAATGCATGGGGCCTCGAATATCCGTCGCGGTCGCTGGAAAAGAAAAATGGCATGTTTTTGCCTTGGCGTAAAGGCGGATGCCAGGGAAGGATGTGGATGTCCGAACCTTCTTTCGCGATAGAACGTCTTCTGGAAGCTGTGGCCTCGGTGCTGGACGCCTATGAAGTCGTGTGGGTGGGACCAAGCGTCGGGGGGTTCGCCGTGCGTGCGGGTTTTTGCTTGGCGGGGGAGGTGCCGCGCGGTGTTCCGGTCTGCGTCGGGCAGGGGCTTGCGGGCTGGGTGCTCAAAAACGAGACGCCGTTGCTGGTCGACCATTTGGATCGCACGGCCTCCCACTTGGGCTATGGCCCTGCGCCGCAAGGCGCCAAGGCTTTTTACAGCTGCCCGGTGCCCGGCGGCCGTGGGGCGCTCTGTGTGACGAGCAAGAAAACCTACGCCTTGAGCGTCAAGGACCAAAAAATCCTTGAGCTTTTTGCCCGCACCCTTGCGGCCATGGATCAGGAGACTGCAGCCAGCCGCAGCGTGGATGACGAGGCCCGCTTGGCGGTGTGTTTGCAGCGGCTCTGCGCCTTGCGGGAGCAGCACCCTCGGTGGTCGGAGTTTCTGGGGTGTTTCTTGCGGGATTTGGCCCAAGGGCTGGAGGCCACCCATGCCTTTTTGGTGGTGAGCGACGAGTGGGGCAAGGGATACCTCCTGGAGGCATCCACCGCCCCGCTGTTTCGTAATCCCGTGTGGGAAGGCAAGGTCTTTGAGGCGGGCAGTGGCATCCTCGGCTGGGTGTTCAAGAAGAACCAGCCCGTGGTGTTCGGCCAGGAGTGCGGGGAAATGGCAGGCATGCCGCTTTTTGGTCGGCAAACCCCAGCGGTGGAGCTCCGGACCCTCATGGCCTTTCCCCTCAAGGTGCATCGTCGGTGCCGTGGCGTCCTCGCCGCCGGCCACCTGGAGAGCTGTGCGGTGCGCCTGGCGCAGCATGGATTCATGCGTGCTGCAGCGGACTATTTGGCCTTGCTCTTGGAAAATCTCTACCTGCGCAACCGTATGAACGCCCGCAAGGCGCACTCGGGTGCGCCATCAACGTCTCTCTAAAGGAGAGGATTGTGTTTTCTGCACTATTTTCCCTGTTTCGAGGAAGCGAGTTGGCCATGGATTTGGGGACGGCCAACACCCTGCTCTACTCGCCGCGGCAAGGCATCGTCCTCAACGAGCCTTCGGTGGTTGCCCTCGATGTCCGCACCGACGCCATCCTGGCCGTAGGGCGCGAGGCCAAGGAGTATCTCGGCCGCACCCCGGAGCGCATCCGGGCAGTGCGTCCCCTCAAAGACGGCGTCATCGCCGATTTTGAGGTCACCCGCGCCATGATCGCCTACTTCATCCGCAAAGTGACCACGGGCATGCGGCTCAGGAAGCCCCGTATGGCCATTTGCGTGCCTGCAGGCATCACCCAGGTGGAGAAACGGGCGGTGGTGGAGTCCGCCGTCCAGGCCGGGGTGCGGGAGGTGTTCCTCATTGAAGAGCCCATGGCTGCCGCCATCGGCGCAGGGCTGCCCATTGAGGAGCCTCGGGGCAACATGGTGGTGGACATCGGCGGCGGCACCACCGAGGTGGCGGTCATCTCGTTGAGCGCCGTGGCCTACGCCGAGAGTGTGCGCATCGCCGGCGATGAGATCAATGATGCCATCCAGCGCTACGTGCAGGACCAATTCCAGATCCTCATCGGTGAGAATATGGCCGAGGCCGCCAAGATCGCCATCGGCTCGGCCGTGCCCCTGCCGGAGCCTCTGGAGTACCGGGTAACCGGAAAAAATATGGTCGATGGGACGCCGAAGTCCATAGTGCTGACGGACAGCCACGTGCGGGAGGCCATCCGGGAGCCGGTGGGGGCCATTGTGGCCGCGGTGCGCCGGGCCCTGGAAAAGACCCCGCCGGAGTTGGTGGCGGATATCGCGACCAATGGCCTCCTTTTGGCCGGCGGCGGCGCCCTCCTCAAGGGCCTTGCCACCCTCATTTCCCAGCAAAGCGCCCTGGCCGTGCACGTGGACGAGGACCCGCTCACCACCGTGGTGCGGGGCACGGGCCGGGCCTTGGAAGCGATGTCCCGGTTCGGGCAGGTGTTTATCAGTTAGAAGGAAAAGTCCGTGCGATGAGCTGCCCGACGAGGATACGCGGCGTTATCTCTATTGTCCGGGTCCTTGACCCATGAATCTTTCGATAGTTAAGAATCGATAAGATGTACGGTAACTTTGTGCTGCTAATACGTCGAAGGTACCGTCCATCAATTCCGGTTTGGTGGCGGCGCTGCTCGATCTGAGTCCGGGCGGCACAGCGGGATCGATGGTGTGTGGGCCATATGCTTGAGTCCTTCACGGGGAGCGCGTGAGCATCTTTTTTCGATCAGCTGGAGGAGACGAAGCGCGCCGATTAGGCCTTGAGGAGCAGGGCCCTCGCCTCCCAGGCGTGTTTGAGCTCTAGAGCCACCTGATCCGGGTAGCGGTCCACCAGAGCGGTCATCTCTTCATGATCCACGGCCATGGCGTCCGCCATGGTGGTTTCTTCGTGGACCACAAAGACCCAAAGAAAAGCGCGTAGCCTTGCGGTGGGGGGCAGTATGGTGAGCAGATGGATGGGCGCATCCGGGGCGTGCAGAAGCCGCTCCACGGCGTCTTCTGCGCCTTCCATGGCCCCGACCATTCCTGCTGCGGCAGGGAGCCAAACGCCCTGATGCCGGCGCAACAGCAGACGGCCATCGGACTGGATGGAGACCGCGAGCACCCGGCGGTGGAGCAGCCCTTGGGCGAGCACGGCATCGGCGGGCATGGCGGCCAAGGGGCGGTCCTTGGCGTCCACGACGAGGACAAGATTATGGGACATACGGATTCCTGGCGCATTGTCCGGCTTGGGGAAAGTGAGGCAGAAGACCTGGCGGCATTGGAGCAGTTGGTGTTCCCCTCGGCCTGGAGCGCGGATACCTACGGGCGGTTCTTGATCCAGCCAAGCGCTTGGGCCGCTGGGGCAGTGGCCTGCGGGTTGGTGGGCTTCGTGGTGGGCACGGTTTTGGGACAGGAGGCGGAAATCGTCAATCTGGCAGTGCATCCTTCCTGGCGGCGTCGCGGCATCGGTGGGGCCCTGGTGCAGGCGGCCTTGCAAGCGTGGGCGCAGTTGGGGGTGATGCGGGTGATCCTCGAGGTGCGGGAGGGCAACGCCGCGGCGCTCCGGCTGTACGCGCGCTGCGGGTTTGTACCGTGCGGCCGCCGGCCTCGGTACTATACCGACCCTGTGGAAGACGCCCTCGTGCTGGTGCGGCAGTAGGCGAGCAGGGTTGCAGCACACCGATGCGGTTTGTGGTTGCCAGACAATGGGAAATGGTTAGAGGTGGCCTCATCGTTGAGGCATACCGAACAACCGAAGGAGGAACGGATATGCGTGCATGGAGATACGGCCTGGGCTTTTTGGTGTGCTGGATCTGGGCTGTGGCGGCCATTGCGGCGGACCTGCCGGATTTTGTGCGCTTGGCGGAGAAGGCTGGCCCTGCGGTGGTGAATATCAGCACCCGCAAGGTGGTGGAAAATCCCATGGGGCAATTGTTGCGCCGCCTTCCCCGGGGAGGACAGGGCGATCCTTTCCAGGACTTTTTCGATCAGTTTGAGCGGTTTTTCGGCGATCAGATGCCCAACCGGGAGCAGCGCTCCCTGGGATCGGGGTTCATCATTTCCGCCGACGGTTACATTGTGACCAATAATCACGTCGTGGAGGGCGCGGACTCCATCACCGTGAACATCCAGCGCCGGGAAGGCAAGGAAGAGAGCTATGATGCCGAGGTGGTGGGAACGGATCCCGAGACGGACCTGGCGCTTATCAAAATCAATGTCACGGGCCCGTTGCCGGTCCTTGAGTTTGGCGATTCCGACCGCCTGCGGGTGGGGGAATGGGTGATGGCCATCGGCAACCCCTTTGGGCTGGACCATACGGTCACGGCCGGTATTGTCAGCGCCAAGGGGCGGAATATCGGTTCCGGGCCGTATGACAGCTTCATCCAGACCGACGCCTCCATCAATCCCGGCAATAGCGGCGGTCCGCTCATCAACGGAAACGGCGAGGTGATTGGCATCAACACGGCCATTATCGCCTCTGGCCAGGGTATTGGCTTTGCCATCCCCAGCAATTGGGCGCGCCAGGTCATTGATCAACTGCGGCAGTACAAAAGCGTGCGCCGCGGCTGGCTGGGGGTGTCCATCCAGGATGTGGACGAGAAGGTCGCCCGCACGTTGGGGCTCTCCAAGGCCGCAGGCGCGTTGGTGGCGTCGGTGACGCCCGGGGATCCGGCGGACAAGGCCGGGATCCATCCTGGCGACGTGATCATCGCCTTGAACGGGGAGCCGGTGGCCAGCTCTTCGGATCTTACTCGGCGGGTGGGAACCATGGCCCCGGGCGAAAAGGTGGAAGTCTCGCTGTGGCGCAAGGGCAAGGTGGAGAAAGTCACCGTGACCTTGGAAGAGCGCAATTCCCGGCGCGTGGCCGCCGGCAGCGGCGCAAACGTGGAAGAGACCCTGGGCATGAAGGTCCGCCCCGTAACCCGACAGGAGGCGAGAGCCCTGCAAGGAGATGGCGGACTCATGGTGGAGGAAGTCGCCCGCAGATCCTTGGCGGCCCAGGCAGGGATCCGGCCTGGAGATGTGCTCTTGGAGGCCAACGGACAGGCGCTTAACTCGGTGGAGGATTTGGCCCAGGTCATTGCCGCGCAAAGTCAGGACAAAGGGGCCCTGATGCTCTTGGTGCAGCGCGGTCGCCGCGTGATCCTGCATACCATTCCCCTCTCTTGAGCTTCATGACTGCAGTAACGCTGCGCACCGGATGCAAGGTCAATCTGTATCTGCGGATTACGGGGAGGCGTCCGGATGGCATGCACACCATCGAGAGCCTCTTCTATCCCATGCCGGTGCCCGCAGATACGCTACAGGTGGAGGTGCGGCAGGAACCCGGCATCAGCGTGTCCTGCCGCCTTCCCTTCTTGCGGGGACCCAAGAACATTTTGGCCAAGGCGTACCATGCCTATGTGGCTGCTGCGGGAGAGGCCCCGGGGCTTGTGGTGCGCCTGGAAAAGCGCATCCCCGTGGGCGCGGGGCTGGGCGGGGGAAGCAGCAACGCGGCGGCGCTGCTTTCCTGGCTCGAGCAGCAGACCCAGGCCCTTGGTTGGGAGCGGCTGCGCAGTGTCGCCGCCCAAGTGGGCGCGGACGTGCCGTTTTTTCTCTTGGGGCGGCCGGCGTGGGTCAGCGGTATTGGGGAGTGCATGGAGACTGTGGATCTGAATTTGGACGACTACGTGCGCGTGATCATCAGTCCCCGGGTGCGGGTCAATACCGCCTGGGCCTACCGCCGCTGGGACGAGGCGGCTTCACTCTTGACACCCAGAGTCGCCCCCGATAAAGAGGCCGCCTTGGCGAAACCACCTGTCTTGTGGAATGACTTCGAGGAGGTGGTTTTTGCGCGCTTCCCGGTCATCGGCCGCATCAAGGCGGCGGTGCTGGCATCTGGAGCAAGCGCCTGCGTTATGAGCGGGTCGGGCTCGAACCTCTTCGCCCTGTTCGCTTCTTCGAGGGCCAGCGCTGTGGCGCGGCGCTCGGTAGCCAAGTGGCAGGTGGGCTGGCATGAGGTGGCCAAGGGGGAGCCGGTGTATCTCTAGGCGCTGGGGTGTCGCCAAGCTGGCAAGGCAACGGGTTTTGGTTCCGTCATTCGGAGGTTCGAATCCTCCCGCCCCAGCCAAATTTTTTTCTGCCCTTCTGCGTGCAGTCATAAGTCAATATTTTCAAGGAAATGTCCCATGCCGCATCGAGGCGAGCTCAAAATTCTCACCGGTACGGCCAATCCGGCTTTGGCGGAAAAGATTTGTGACCATCTGGGATGCAAGTTGACGCCGGCATTGGTGAGTACCTTCAGTGATGGCGAGATTCGGGTGGAGATCAGCGACAACGTCCGCGGTGACGACGTGTATGTGGTGCAGCCCACCTGCTCGCCGGTGAACCACAATCTCATGGAGCTCTGCTTGATGCTGGATGCCTTAAAGCGTGCCAGCGCGAGCCGGGTGACGGCGGTGATCCCCTATTTCGGCTATGCCCGTCAGGATCGCAAGGTGGTCCCTCGGGTGCCCATCAGCGCCAAGATGGTGGCGGACTTCATTTCTGTGGCCGGGGTGCACCGGGTGCTCACCGTGGATCTGCATTCCGGCCAGATCCAGGGGTTTTTCGATTGTCCGGTGGACAATCTGTATGCTGCCCAGGTGCTGCTCGATACGCTTCGCGGCCTTGGGCCTAACTTGGTCATCGTTTCCCCGGATGCCGGGGGGACCGAACGCGCGCGGGCCTATGCCAAGCGCTTGGGCGTGGGGCTGGCTATCGTGGACAAGCGTCGTGACTCTCCCAACCAAGCGCATGCCATGCACGTGATCGGCGACGTCAAAGGGAAGATCGCCGTGGTGCTGGATGATATGATCGATACCGCCGGCACCATGACGGAGGCCGGCAATCTTTTGGCTGAGCAAGGGGCCGAAGACGTGGTGGCGTGCGCCACGCATCCCGTGCTCTCCGGTCCGGCAGTGGACCGGTTGTTGGCGTCTTCGTTTTCCAAAGTCATTGTTACGGATACTATTCCGCTCAACCCCAAAGCCGCTGAAAGCGACAAGTTCGTCGTGGTTTCCGTGGGGAGCCTGCTTGCCAAGGCGATCCACAACATCCACTCGGAATCGTCGGTGAGCGTTCTTTTTCGGTAAGCTTGGGGAAGGGCCAATCAAGGAGCATATCGATGGAACTTACGCGTTTGCAGGTTGCCCGCCGCGCCGAGCTGGGGAAGGGGGCGTGTGCCCGGCTGCGGGCTCAGGGGGCAGTGCCTGGGGTATTTTATTCTCCCTCTGGGGAGAACATTCCCGTTGTGGTCGATGCCAAGGCCTTGGCCAAGGCGTTTGAAGCGGTGCGCTACTCCAAGCCGCTGGCCATGGCCTTGGAGGACGGCACCGAGCGGCCCGTGCTCATCAAGGAGCTCAAGGCGCATCCCTTTAAGCGTGCCTATGTCCATGTGGATTTTTGGGGCATCGACCTCGAGAAAACGGTGGACGTGACGGTGCCGGTGGCCGTGGTCGGTCGTTCCAAGGGTGTGGTATTGGGCGGCAAGTTGGCCGTGTACCGGGAGAAGGTGACGGTGCGCTGCCTGCCCCATCTCATCCCGGACGTCATCACGGTGGATGTCACGGAAATGAATATCGGTGACAAACTCATGGTGGACCAATTGCCTGTGCCGGAAGGCGTGCAGGTGCTCTTTGACCGTTCTTTCGCCGTCTTGGCCATCACCGGTGGTCGTGGGGCCAAGGAAGAGGCGGCGTAATCCTTCCTTCGCATTGCCGTTATGGCTTATGATGGCGTCATAGCGGGCCTCGGGAACCCCGGAGTCCGCTATGCATCGACGCGTCACAACTGCGGTTTCTTGGTGGTGGACGCGCTGGTGGCGTACTGGCTCCATGCCCCGGGGGTCGCGTGTTCGTTCCGCGACGGTCAGAACGCTCAGGCATGGGACGTGAGCGAGGATTATGGCGCTCGGCGATGGCTGGTGCTCAAGCCTCTGACCTATATGAACTTGAGCGGTCAGGCCCTTGCCCGCCCGGTGCGCAAGCATGGCATCTCCCCGCAACAGGTCCTCGTGATCCATGACGAATTGGACCTGCCGTTGGGGACGGTGCGTTTCAAGGCCGGTGGAGGGCTGGCAGGGCATAACGGTCTCAAGTCCGTAGCGGAGACCTTGGGCAGCCGGGATTTCGTTCGACTCCGTATCGGCATCGGCCGACCGCCTGCAGGGATGCCTGGGGCGGACTACGTGCTGCAGTCCTTTGCTCCGGGGGAGCGGGGATTGCTCCAGGAAAGTGTTGTTGTAGCTCGGGACGCGGTCTTGCGGTATTGCGCCGAGGGCCTCGAGGCGGCAACTCGCTGGTTGCATAGTCGTTGAAGGCGGTGGACTCCGCGTGATCTTTGGGATATCAAAGCCTACATCGTTGGTTTTCCGGTAAGCCATCCCGTGGGGAGGTGCCTGTGTTTGGCGTTGGTGAATTCGTCGTATACCCCGCCCAGGGTGTGGGTCGGGTGGAGCGCATTGAGACCCAGGAGATCGGGGGCATTCCCACCGAACTCATCATTGTGCGCATTTTGAGTAACAACGTCACCCTCATGGTGCCGGTCAAAAATGCGGCCAACGTGGGGTTGCGGGGAGTATATTCTGCGGAGCAGGCCAAGGCCATCCTCGACTTCTTGCGGGACCGTTCGGACTTCACCGGATACACGGGGCAGAATTGGAACCGCCGCTATCGGGAGTATTCGGAAAAGCTCAAGAGTAGCGTCCTGCAGGACGTGGCCTACGTGCTCAAGGAACTGATCCTGATCAGCAAGGATAAGGAACTCTCCTTTGGCGAGCGCCGTCTCCTGGAGCAGGCCATGAACCTCGTATCGTTGGAACTGGCTTTTGCTCTGGGCAAAGAGCAGGTTGAAATCAAACGGGCCATTGAGGAGCTGTTTGCCGACATCCTGCAGGCGGGCAAAGACGATCCTGCCGAAGACGACGAAGCCGCGGATTAGCCCCGTTCTGTTTTTTGCATCGCTTCACGATTTTTCCCCCTTGTCGTGTTCCTCTTTTTTCCAACCCGACGCTGATGCCCCAGCGCCCCGTAGGGGGCGCCGTGTGGCGCATGAGGCCAGCATGAATCTTTCGGAACTCAAAACCAAATCCATGTCTGAGTTGGCGGACATTGCACGCCGTTACAATATCGACAACATGGGTGGAATGCGCAAGCAGGAGCTCATTTTTGCGATTCTCCAAGCATGTTGCGCCCAAAACGGCGCCATCTTCAGTGAAGGCGTCTTGGAGATCCTCCCAGAAGGATATGGATTCCTGCGCTCCCCCATGTACAGTTACATGCCTGGTCCGGACGATATCTACGTCTCTCCCTCGCAGATTCGGCGCCTTGGCTTGCGGACCGGGGATGTGGTCTCGGGGCAGATCCGCCAGCCCAAGGACGGAGAAAAGTATTTCGCGCTGCTCAAAGTGAAGGAGATCTGCTTCCGGCCGCCGGAAGAGACGAAAAAAGTCGTCCTGTTCGACAACCTCAAGCCCATCTATCCCAACCAGCAGTTTCGCCTGGAAAACGGCGATAAAAACTACTCCACGCGCATCCTCGATCTCATGACTCCCATTGGCAAAGGTCAGCGCGGCCTCATCGTCGCCCCGCCGCGTACCGGCAAGACGATGCTTTTGCAGGCCATTGCCAATGCCATCAGCGCCAACCACCCCGAAGTCTACCTCATCGTGCTCCTCATCGACGAACGGCCGGAAGAGGTCACGGATATGGAGCGCACCGTGCGCGGCGAAGTGGTGAGCTCCACCTTCGACGAGCCGCCCCAGCGGCACGTCCAGGTGGCGGAGATGGTGCTCGAGAAGGCCAAGCGGCTGGTGGAGCGCAAGTTCGATGTGGTCATCCTGCTCGATTCCATCACGCGTCTGGGCCGCGCCTACAACACCATCACGCCGTCTTCGGGCCGGGTCCTCTCGGGTGGTCTCGAGGCCAACGCCTTGCAGCGGCCCAAGCGCTTTTTCGGTGCTGCCCGCAACCTGGAGGAGGGCGGCAGCCTGACCATCATTTCCACGGCCCTCATCGATACCGGGTCGCGCATGGACGAAGTGATCTTTGAAGAGTTCAAGGGCACGGGCAACGCCGACATCTACCTGGATCGTCACCTGGCGGACAAACGCATCTTTCCGGCCATTGATCTCAACCGTTCCGGGACGCGCAAGGAAGACTTGCTCTTGCCGCCGGATGTGCTCAACAAGGTATGGATCCTGCGCCGGGTGCTCGCCCCCATGAATTCGGTGGACAGCATGACCTTTTTGCTCGACAAGATGCGCGGCACCAAGAGCAACCAAGAATTTCTCGATGCCATGAACTCCTAACACTGGAGGTTCCTATGCTCCCCGTGGCGGTATGTCCTGCGGATACGGATTTTCAGGCCTGGTTGGATCTGTTGGCCCTTGAGCCTTCCACAGCGCTTCTGGAGCGCATCGGCCGATTCTTGGAAGAGTATCTGCGCGAGCATCGTCTCCAGTGCTACGTGGTGGGACTTTCCGGAGGTATCGATTCTTCGTTTCTGGCGGCAGTCTTGTGGTGGCGTCGCATCCCATACCAGGGGTTTTGCCTGCCGCTGGTCACCAACGCTCCGGAGGAGATGGCGCGGGCGAAGGCCGTGGCCCAGGCGTACGCGTGGCCGCCGCGGCCCCTGGAAGCGATGGTGGTGGATTTTTCTGACCAGTACCGTGCCCTGTCCGCGGCCTTTGCCCAGCGTCTGGGACGCACCACGCCGGTGGCGGAAGGCAATCTCAAGGCGCGGCTGCGCATGCTCTTCCTCTATCACGTGGCGCAACTCTCCAGGGGCTGCGTGCTCTCCACCGATCAGATGGATGAGCTTTTGACCGGGTTTTGGACCTTGCATGGCGATGTGGGGGATGTGAGCCCCATCCAATTGATCCCCAAGACGGTGGAATACCGTTTGGCGGAAATGCTCTGCCAGTATCTCGACGATCCTGCTCCGCTGCGGGCGGCCATAGCGGCGGTGCCCACCGATGGCCTGGGCATTTCCACCTCGGATTTGGAGCAATTGGAGGTGCCTTCGTATGCCGAGGTGGAGCGCCTGTTTCGCGAGTACTTCACCCTGCGCCGGGATGCGGCCCGCGGCGATCTCGATGCTTCCGGCACCGCCCGGATTCAGGAACTGGAGGCCACAGGCCCGGTGCGCCGCTTTCTGGCATCCGCCCATAAGCGTCGGGGGCCGGCCTTGTTGGATCCGCGGGGATAGCCATGGCCCGCGTCGTTGTTTGGCTCCTGATCTTTTCCCTCTGGAGCGCGCCGGCAGGCGCAGGCTGGGGATCCTTGAGCCTGAGCGACGAGGCGGAACTTGCCCGGAAGTTTGACCTTGTCATCGAAACACGCTTCCCTCCGGTCCAGGACACCGTGGTGCTGGACTATGTGCAGGGGCTTGTGGACCGCCTGCTGGCGGTCATGCCGCCGCAGCCGTTTCCGGTGCGGGTGACGGTGGTGGAGCATCCGGCCCTCAATGCCTTTGCCTCTCCTGCAGGCAGGGTAACGGTGTTCACTGGCCTCATCGCCCAATTGGAATCGGAGGACGAACTGGCGAGTGTGCTCGCCCATGAATTGGCGCATGTCTCCGAGCGTCATGTGGCCCAGGGTATCGAGCGGAGCCAGTATTTGAGTGTCGGCACCCTCATCGGCATGCTCGCCGGCGCCTTGCTGGGGGCCGGGGGCAAGTCGGAAAGTGGTCAGGCGCTCATGTTGGGCTCTGTGGCCGGGGCCTCTTCCTTGGCCTTCAAGTATTCGCGCGAAAACGAGCGCGCTGCCGACCAATTGGGCTTTGCCACCTTGGTGGATGCCGGATTTGACCCTATGGCCATGCCTCGGGCCTTTACCCGCATGCGGCGTTTGCAGTGGCTGGGGGGCGGGGGCAATACCCCGTCGTATCTTTCCACCCATCCTGCCTTGGAGGAGCGCACCACTGCTTTGGAGGCTCGGGCCCGCGAAATTGCTGCCCAACGGCAACCGCAACCGAGCGCCACTGCATCGCGTTTCGCATTGGTGCAGACTCTCGTGCGCGCTGCGTTTACCCCACCGGAGAGCGCCAAAGCGCTCTTTCGTTCCCAGGAGGTGAGGGATCCGTGCCAGGCTGCCCTGGGATTGGGCATGGCTTCGGCGAGACTCCACCAGACGGCGGAGGCCGAAGCTGGGCTGACGCGGGCCATGGCGTGTCCACAGATCCGTCCGGTGGCGGCGCGGGAGATGGGCCGACTCTTGCTCTCCCTCGGGCGGGTTTCCCAGGCGGTGGAGTTCTTGCGCGCGGCCCAGCAGGGGCTCCCCGGTGACGTAACCACGGGCGTCCTTCTGGCCCAGGCCTTTTTGGACTTGGGGGACGCCGCTCAGGCGTGGCCCCTGGTGCAGCCGGCCCTGGAGCGCTTTTCGCACGATTCGGACCTGTGGCAGCTATCGGGGCGCATCGAGGCGGCCCGAGGCAAGGAAAGTGCGGCGCATCTGGCCTTTGCCCGCTCTTTTGCCTTTGCCCGGCGCTGGGAGAAGTACGCCTGGCATCTGCAGCGGGCCAAGGCCTTGGCCCAGACTCCTGCCGAGAGGCAGGCCATATCCCACCTGGAGGCCGAGGTGGAGGAGCTGCAACAGCTGGTGCGCCAACTCGGCTGACTTGTGTTCTCAAAGGGAAGGGGCTACATGCCGCTTTCCGTATTCGAAACAACCATATTTGGAGGAACCGCATGTTTCCAACACTTGCCTATGCCATGGGGGATGTCGCAGGACAGGCTGCGGGGCAGCAGCCCAATCCCATCATGTCGTTCGTGCCGCTCATCTTGATGTTCGTCATCTTCTATTTTCTGCTTATCCGGCCGCAGCAGAAGAAGCAGAAGGAACATCGCTCCATGCTGGAAAACCTGAAACGCGGGGATCGCATCATTACCGCAGGCGGCATCTATGGCCGCATTGTGGAAGTGCGTGACGATATACTCACCGTGGAACTTGCCAAGGACGTACAGGTGCAGCTTTCCCGCGGATCTGTAGCTGCGGTGGTGCAGAAGGACGCCAAGGATCAGGCGGCCAAGGAATCCAAGTAACGTGACCGGGCAGGCCTTCTGCCCGTCTTTTTCTTTTTGAGGACATCCATGGGTGCACTACGTTGGAGGCTGGGACTGGCTGCGGCCATCATCCTCGCTGCGTTCATCTTCCTTGCGCCGTCCCTTCCGGGGGTGGCGGATTCGTCTTTGGGGCGTTTTTTGCCGGAGAGCCGCATCAATATGGGGCTTGATCTGCGCGGCGGCATCCACCTCACCATGGAGGTGGATCTTGGGGCCGCCGTGCGGCACGCCTTGGGGCAGGCGGGGCAGGATGTGCGTGCCGAGGCCCGGGAAAAAGGTTTTACGGTCCTGCGCCCACGGTTGGTGGGGGCGGATACCCTGGAGTGTACCGTGCTGGGGGCAGAGCACGCAGCGGACATGGACGCGCTCTTGAGTTCCCGTTTCCGTTCGCTGCGGGTCGAGGGCAAAGAACCCGTGGAGGGCGGCATGCGCTACGTGCTTGTGCCCACCGATGCCTACCGCAAGCAGATTCAGGACCTCACCGTGGATCAGGCGGTAGAGACCATCCGCAACCGGGTAGACGCCTTTGGCGTGGCCGAGCCAGATATCCGCAAGCAGCAGGGCGGGCGCATCCAGGTGCAGTTGCCGGGCCTGAGCGACACGGCCCGGGCGGTGGCCCTGCTGGGCCGTACCGCGCACCTGGAATTCCGCCTGGTGGACGAGGCCGCTGACCCGCAGGCGGCCATGCGCGGCGTCATCCCCCCGGACGACGAGCTCTTTTTTATGGTGCGCCGTGGCCCGGATGGGTCGGAGGTGAAGACGCCCATCGTCCTGCGTCGGGACGTTGCCCTCACCGGCGAATACATCACCGATGCCTCGGTGCAATTCGACTCCTTTGGCCAGCCGTACGTGGGCATGACCTTCAATGCCCGCGGGGCCCGGATCTTTGAGGAACTCACTGCCGCCAACGTGAAAAAACGCATGGCCATCGTGCTCGACGGTTCCGTGTACTCGGCCCCGGTCATTCAGGAGCGTATCGGCGGCGGCAGGGCTTCCATCACCGGACAATTCACTCCGGAAGAGGCCCATGACTTGGCCGTGGTCCTGCGCGCCGGATCCTTGCCCGCGCCGGTGCGGGTACTGGAAGAGCGCACCGTGGGGCCATCCTTGGGGCAGGAGTCCATTGAAAAAGGTATGCTGGCCGCCCTGGTGGGTGGGGCGCTGTTGATGCTTTTCATGGCCATCTATTACGGCTGGAGCGGGGTGATCGCCGATGTGGCGGTCATCCTTGACGTGGTGCTCATTCTGGCCGGCATGGCCTTGTTTGGGGCAACCCTCACCCTTCCGGGCATTGCCGGCATCATCCTCACCCTCGGCATGGCAGTGGACGCCAATGTGCTCATTTTTGAACGTATCCGCGAGGAGTTGCGCCGCGGGCTCTCGCCCATGGCTGCTGTAGACGAAGGCTTTGCCCGCGCCACCCTCACCATCGTGGACTCCAACCTCACCACCATCATCGCTGCCATCATCTTGTACCAGTTTGGCACGGGCCCGGTGCGGGGGTTCGCGGTGACCTTGAGTCTCGGCATCCTTGCCTCCATGTTTACGGCCATTTTTGTTGCCCGGATCATTTTCGACCTCTGGCTGCGCCGCCGTACCCCCGGGGCCACGATCAGCATTTGAAGGGAGGCCCGTTGTGCCACTCACGTTGTTTTCGCAGACATCGCGATTTGATTTTATTGGGAACCGCCGCAAGGCCTATGTGCTGTCCGCCCTGCTGCTGCTTTTGGGAATGGTGTCCTTGGTGGTGAAGGGCGGTCCGCGTTACGGCATCGATTTTGTCGGCGGCATGGTGGTGCAGGCAAAGTCCGCAGTGAAGGTGGACGCCCGCACCGTGGAGCAGGCCTTGGCTCCGGCAGGGCTTGCCGGGGTGGTGGTGCAGGAGTTCGGGGCAGCCTCGGACAACGAGATACTCATCCGTGTGGCTACGGCGGAAGAAGAGGCTGCGGCCGCCCGCACCGCCATTACCGAGGCCCTTGCCCAGATCCCGGAGGCGCACTTTGAAATCCAGCGGGTGGACATGGTGGGGGCCAAGGTGAGCTCGGATTTGCGGACGCAGGCCTTGGAGGCCTTGTTCTATGCGGTGCTGCTCATCTCCATCTATATCTCCGGGCGCTTTGAGCAAAAATGGATGATCGCCGCGCTCATGGCCGCGTGCTTGGGCGCTGCGGTCTACGGCCTGGGCCTTTTGGATGTCTCCAAGGAAGTGCTCATCTTGGGGGCGCTTGCCGTAACCCTTGTGGTGTGCTGGAAACTCAAGCTCTTCTACGCCCTGGGCGCCATCGTGGCCCTGATCCACGACACCCTCATCACCGTGGGGGTCTTTTCGCTCCTCGACAAGGAGATCGACCTTTCCATCGTGGCGGCCCTGCTCACCATCATCGGCTACTCCCTCAACGACACCATCATCGTGTTCGACCGCATCCGCGAGAACCTGCGCGCCAAGATATCGCCGCACCTGCCCGTAACCATCAATGCCGCCATCAACCAGACCTTGTCGCGTACGGTGCTCACTTCCGGTACGACCTTGCTGGTGACGGCGAGCCTGTTCGTCCTCGGCGGCGGGGTGATCCACGACTTTGCATTCGCCCTTTTGGTGGGTATCGGCGTGGGGACATATTCGTCCATCTTTGTGGCAGCACCCATCCTCTTGGAGTTCGGGCCGGATCTCCCGCAAGAGGAAGGGTCGGCTGCGGCGCAGGCCAAGGTGGCGTGAGCTCGCTGCAGTGTGTGCTGGCGCTGGTGGCCAGCTGGTGTCTTGAGCAATCCATCAGCGCGGCCTGTCCGCGCTGATGGCTTTTCGGGGGGAGCAATGGCTGTTCGTTTTGGGACCAGTGGGGTGCGGGGCTTGGTGGAGGAGCTTTCCCGCGAGGTGTGTCATGCGTATGTGCGGGCCTTTGTGCGCCACATCGTGGCCTCTGATGTCCCGGTGCTTTTGGGCATGGATTTGCGGCCGTCGAGCCCGCAGATTGCGCGCTTCTGCTTTGAGGCGCTGGTGGCCGAAGGGCGGGAGGCGATCTTTTGCGGGGTCCTGCCCACCCCGGCCTTGGCCTTCTTCGCCCAGGAGCGCGGCATGGCCGCCATCATGGTGACCGGCAGCCACATCCCCTTCGATCGCAACGGCATCAAGTTCTACACCCCGCAGGGAGAGATCACCAAGGAGCACGAGTCCTCCATGACCGATGCCCTGGAGCCAGGGGTGGCAGACGTCTCCCTGCCGCTGCCAGAGCCCAGGCGCGATGCCGTGGAGCTCTACCGCCGGCGCGCTGTCGATGCCTTTGGCGCAGGAAGCCTTTCCGGGTGGCGGGTAGGGCTCTATGAGCATTCGAGCGCGTCCCGCGACGTGCTGCGCCGGATCCTGGAAGATTGCGGCGCCACAGTGGTTGCTCTCGGGCGCAGCGACGCCTTCGTGCCCTTGGATACGGAGGCCCTGTCTCCGGAAGACCACGCCCTTGCCCGGCAGGCGGTGGCGGAGCACGAGCTGCACGCGCTCGTCTCCACGGACGGTGACGGCGATCGACCCATGCTTGCCGATGAAACCGGCGCCTGGTGGCGCGGCGATTTCCTCGGTTTGGCGGTGGTCGCTGCCTTGGGTGTGACCTGCGTGGCGACGCCGG
Organism: Thermodesulfomicrobium sp. WS; assembly: GCF_027925145.1. Lineage (GTDB taxonomy): Bacteria > Desulfobacterota > Desulfovibrionia > Desulfovibrionales > Desulfomicrobiaceae > Thermodesulfomicrobium. The sequence continues at coordinate 2,232,568 of NZ_AP027130.1, read as the reverse complement.
TGTCCTGTACCACGGCTATCGAGCGCAGCGGTTTGTGTTCCCAGGTGGTCCGCACCCGCATCGGCTCGCCGTACGTGGTGGCTGCCATGGAGGAGCTGCTTGCCACCTGTCCAGGGCCTGTGGCCGGGTTTGAAGCCAATGGCGGATTTATGCTGGCCAGCGACCTGGTGCTGGATGGCCGGCCCGTGCGGCGGCTGCCTACGCGGGATGCCGCCTTGCCGATCCTGGCTGTTTTGCGAAGCGCCGCGCGCCAGGGCGTGCGCCTGTCGGTGCTGCGGGAGGCGTTGCCGCAGCGACCCACGGCGAGTCAGCGCCTGACCGATTTTCCCACCGCGAGGAGCCACGAGCTCCTGCGCCTGGTGGATGCGGACGCCGCCCTGCGCCAGCGCATCTGTGCCGCGGCCCAGGGCGAACTTTCCCATGTGGACCGCACCGATGGCCTGCGCCTGACCTTTGCCAGCGGTGAGATCATCCACCTGCGGCCTTCGGGCAATGCCCCGGAGCTGCGCTGCTACAGCGAGGCCGCCACTTGCGAGCGGGCGGAGGAATTGGTGGCCGAGACCTTGGCGGCGGTGGCCCGCTGGATGCGTGCGGGGAGGTCGGAGCGATGAACTTCGAGGCACGCATGACGCCCTCCCAGGAGCTCGCTGCATTGCGGGCGGTTTTCGACAGTCTCGCCGAGCATGTGGCTGTTCTCGATCATCAGGGCGTGATCCGCATGGTCAATGCCCCGTGGCAGCGTTTTGTGGCCGACAATGGCGGCGATCCTCAGAAAATAGTGGGGAAGAGTTACCTTGAGGTGTGCGCGACCGTCCGGAAAATGGGATCGGAGCAGGCCGATCAGGCGCTTTTCGGCTTGCGGGAGATATTGGCCGGACGTCTTACCGGCTTTCATATGGAGTACCCGTGTCATTCGCCGACACAACGACGCTGGTTTGTGCTCTATGCTCGGCCATGGATGATGGATGGGGAGCTGCATGGCGCGGTGGTGTCCCATCTCCCCATTACCCAACGCAAAGAGGCCGAATACGTATTGCAGCGTTATGAACGGGCTGTGGCGTTAGCACCATTTTTGGTGAGTATTGTTGATACCCATTTTCGCTACGTCGTGGTAAACGATACCTATCTCCGCTACCATGCGCGTCGTCGGGAAGAGATCGAAGGCCACAGTGTGGCGGAGGTCATGGGCGAAGAATCCTTCACCCGCTGGGTACGCCCCCATCTGGAGCGTTGTTTTGCCGGCGAAACCATCCAGTACGAAGCGTGGTTTCCCATGGCAGGCATGGGGAAACGGTGCATGGCGGTCACCTATTATCCTTGTATCGAGACCGATGGCCGCGTCTCCGGGGCCGTGGTGTCCGCCCGGGATGTTACCGATCGCCGGCTCTTGGAAGACCAACTGCGCCGTACGGCCGCGCTGTTGGCCGAGACCCAGGCCTTGGCGCATGTGGGGAGTTTGGAGCGGGATCTCGAATCCTCTGTGGATGTGTGGTCGGACGAGCTGTTCCGCATTTTGGGCTATGCCCCCGGAGAAGTCCCCGCGGATTTCGAGCGATTCTTGGCGCATGTGCATCCCGATGACCTCCGGCCATTGATGGATGCTTTTGTTCAGGCGCAGGGCGCGGCGGCGTCTTTCCGTCAGGACGTGCGTCTGCGTACCTGCCGGGGAGAGGAACGCTGGGCTGCCGTTGTCTGCAGCTTCGATACCGATGAGCATGGTGCGGTGGCGCGCATGCACTGTGCGGTGGCGGACATCACGGATCGCCGTTTGGCGGAGCTGCGTCTGGAGGAGTTGGCCGCCACGGATCAGCTGACGGGTCTGGCCAATCGTCGCCACTTTTTTGAACGGCTCCATGCGGAAGTGGCTCGGGCCCGACGATTCGGCTCTCCCCTTTGCGTCGCCATGGTCGATGTGGATCATTTTAAGCGGGTCAATGATACGTATGGTCATGCCGTTGGCGATACCGTGCTTGCGACGGTGGCCGCAGTGCTTCGCGAGAGCGTCCGAGCCATGGATGTGGTGGCCCGGGTCGGTGGCGAGGAATTTGCCGTGATCTTACCGGAGACCGAGATGGTCGCGGCGACGGGGGTGTTGGAGCGCATTCGTCAGACAGTGGGGGCGCGGCCCATGGCAGGGGCCCAGGGGCAGTCTTTTGGGGTCACGGTGAGCTGTGGGGTGGCCCAGCGCCAGTCAGGGGCATCCGGAGAGGAGCTTCTTTCGCGGGCGGACGATGCCTTGTACGCAGCCAAGGCCGCCGGGAGAAATCAGGTGCAGGTGGCCACAGGCGCCGACGAGCCGTAGTCGGTCAGGCAGCCGCCGCACGACCGGAAGGCATGCGGCGGACCGCTGGGGAAGGCTACTTTTTCGGGGCGGTTTCTTGAGTGGCGTTCTGCGGCGCAAATTCCTTTTCCATGGCCGAGGTGATCTCTTCGAGCTTGGGAATTATGGTCTGCACATGGGTGCGGGCGATGTTGAGACTTTGCTGCATGAGATTCGGCATGGAAGCGGTCAGTTTCTTGCCGGCAGCGGACTTGTAGAAATCCACGATGGCCTTGGTTTCTTCTTCGGAGAAGGTAGACGTGTAGAGGTCGAGGTATTGGCTGCGGACCTTTTTCCAGTCCAGTTCCTCGTCGAGGATGGTCTGAAACTTTTTGTCGTAGCCTTCCACCTTGGCCTTTTGCGCCTCAGGAATCTGAAGATGGGCCTTGAACTGGGCAAAGATCATGGCCATCTGGCTTTTCATGGAGTCGAGGATCTTGTCCCCTTCCGTGAGCGAGATGAGTTCTTCCGCCAGTTTTTGATGTTTTTCCGAGGCGGCAAACACCGGGGATGCCGTAAGGACCAGGGCCACAAGGATGACACAAAGACGGTGCATGATGGTATTCCTCCGCAAGTAATTGCCCCGCTTGCTGCGGGCTTGGGCACTCCTAGTGCGGCTGGCAGGGGAAGGCAATGAAAAAGCAGGGCGGCGGGACAGGCAAATCTTGACGCCTGGCTCCTCCACGGCCAAGAGACATGCCTTTGCAAGGAGGATGTATGGAAAAATTTGCTGTGTCCGTCATGGGCCATGACCGGCCGGGCATCCTGGCCGCGGTGTCCGAGACCGTCTTTGGCCTGGGCTGCAATATTGAAGATGTTTCCCAAACCATCCTGCAAGGCGAGTTTGCGGCCATCATGATTGTCGCCCGGCCGCCGCACGTCCCGCTTGCGCAGGTGGATGCCGCCTTGCGGGAGCGGCTTGCCCCTATGGGGCTCGGCGTATTCGTGCGGCCTTTGGACGAGGGCTGGCAGCCTGCCGTGCCGGGCGAACCCTTTGTGCTCACGACGCGCGGCAAGGATCAGCCGGGAAACATCGCCGCAGTGACGCGTGCCTTGGCGCAGTTGGGATGCAATGTGACGCAATTCCGGGCGGTCCTCCTGCCAGCGGCCGAGGAGGGTGAGGAGATGGTGATGATCCTGGAGATCGATGTCCCCCAGGGGGTGCACCATCGGGTGGTGCGCGCCGCGGTGGCGCAGGCGTGTCAGCCTTTGGGCATGGAGGTGTCTCTCCAGCATCGGGATGTGTTCGAAAATATCCATCGGGTCTAACGCATCCGAGGGGCTTTTGGTCCCTTGGCACGTGCGGGAAAAATCAGACGAATCTCAATAGAGGAATATCTATGCTTTCGGATCGTGAAGTTTTGTCCACCCTGTCCATGGTGAAAAACGAACACTTGGACGTGCGCACCGTGACCTTGGGCGTCAGCCTTTTGGACTGTGCGCGCGAGAGCTTGAGTGCGTTCGTGGACGCCGTACATGCGCGCATCATCACCCAGGCCCGGGATCTGGTGGCCGTGTGCGACGAGGTGGGCGAGCGCTTTGGCATCCCGGTGGTCAACAAGCGCATCAGTGTGAGCCCCGTGGCCGTGGCCGCCGCCCCGTTCGATGCCCGTGGCATGGTGGAGGTGGCCTGCGCCCTGGACGCTGCGGCCCGGGAAGTGGGGGTGGATTTTATCGGTGGTTTTTCCGCCCTGGTGGAAAAAGGCATGGCCAAGGGCGATCTGGCCTTGATCGAGGCCATCCCCGAAGCCCTCGCGCGCACCGAGCGCCTGTGCTCTTCCGTGAATGTGGCCTCCACCCGGGCAGGCATCAACATGGACGCCGTGGCCCTCATGGGCCGCACCATCAAGGCCACGGCTAAGGCCACCCGGGAGCGGGACGGCCTCGGCTGCGCCAAGCTGGTGGTGTTTGCCAATATCCCCGAGGACGTGCCCTTCATGGCCGGCGCGTACTTGGGGGTGGGCGAGCCCAGCTCGGTCATCAACGTGGGGGTCAGCGGGCCGGGGGTGGTGCGCAAGGCCATCGACCGCGCTGTGGCCGAAAATCCGGGCATCCATCTGGGCGAGCTCGCCGAGGTCATCAAGCGCACGGCCTTCAAGGTCACCCGCGTGGGCGAGATCATTGGCCGCGAGGTAGCGCGCCTTTTGGGGGTGGAATTCGGCATCGTGGACCTTTCCCTTGCCCCGACGCCCAACGTGGGCGACAGTGTGGGCGAGATCTTTCAGTCTTTGGGACTGGGCGCCATCGGCATGCCGGGGTCTACGGCGGCCCTTGCCATGCTCAACGACGCGGTGAAAAAGGGCGGCGCCTTTGCCAGTACCCGGGTGGGGGGCTTAAGCGGCGCCTTCATTCCGGTGAGCGAAGACCGCACCATCGCGCAGGCCGCTGCGGACGGTTTCCTTTCGCTCTCCAAGCTGGAGGCCATGACTGCGGTCTGCTCGGTGGGGCTGGACATGGTGGCCATCCCGGGCTCCACCAGCGCCGAGACCTTATCTGCCATCATCGCCGACGAGATGGCCATCGGCGTGATCAACAAAAAGACCACGGCGGCCCGGATCATTCCGGTGCCTGGCAAGGAGGCCGGCGAGCGGGCGGTGTTTGGCGGGCTTTTGGGAGAGGCCACCATCATGCCGGTGCACCCCAATCCCTGCTGCGAGGCGTTCATCCGCCGCGGCGGCTTCATCCCCGCGCCGCTGCAGTCGCTGATCAACTAGCGGGAGTTTCCAGGCCGTCGGGAGTTTCCAGGCCGTGGCGGCCTGGGGAGGTGGAGGAGTCCATGACGTTCCGCGATCAGGGCATCATGGCCATGGCAGTGGCGGCGTTTTTGCTCGCCATGGTCCTTTTCTACGCCGTTGAGCGTCGTATGGAAGGGATTTCCGCAGAGATTGCGGCGCTGCGGGCCGTTTCGGCAAAGGTGTCCCAACTCGAAGACCGCGCCCTTTCCGTGGAGCGCTCGGCCACGGAGCTGGCAAGCCTGCCGCGAAAGACCCGGACCTTGGCCGCAGAAACCCAGGTGGGCGCCATGGCCGCGGCGGCCGAAGACCTGCAGGCAACGGTGGGCGCCAAGCACCGGGACAAGCTCGAGGCCGTGCGTCTCTTGCTCGAAGAAATCCGAAACGATCTCCAGACTGCGCCGTAGCCTATGCGGCATCCTTGGGACACCCTGCTAGCCACGGCACGGCAGCGGATGCATTGGGCGTGGGAAGCATGGGGGCCGCGGGTGGCGGTGTGCTGGACTGCTGGCAAGGACTCGACGGTAGCGCTGCATCTGTGGCGCGAGGTGGTCGCGGCCGCTGGGGCGCGGCCTCTGGCCGTGACCATCGACACGGGATGGAAGTTCCCGGAGATTCGGGAGTTTCGCCAGCGCCTGGCTGGAGCGTGGGATGTGGACCTGCGTGTGTTTACCCCGCAGGAGATCTCCCTGCCGGTGGCTGCTGATCCCGTGCAGTGCTGCGCGGCGCGCAAGGTGCTGCCGCTGCGCCGCGCGGTGCAGGAGTTGGGGCTCGCTGCGCTCATCATCGGGGTGCGGGCCGACGAGCATCCGGAGCGCGCCGCCACTGGCTGGCAGTGGGCGGTGGACGGCCACGTCCGCATCGCCCCGCTTTTGGAGTGGTCCGAGGTGGATATCTGGACCTATCACGCCTGGGCGCAGATCCCGTGGTGCCCCCTGTACGATCAGGGCTACCGCTCCTTGGGGTGCGTGCCCTGTACTTCCCGTTCCCATGACCTGGCCGAGCGTTCCGGCCGGGACCTGCGCAAAGAGTCCCACATGGCCAGCCTGCGCAGCCTTGGGTATTTTTGAGCTGTCCGGAAAAGGCGCTTCCGCTGCCCGGTGCGTTTGAGGGAGCCGAAAGAAAAACCCCGCATTCTTGCGGGGCCAGGAATATCTTGGATTGGTAGCGAGGGAGGGACTTGAACCCCCGACTCTGCGGATATGAGCCGCATGCTCTGACCGACTGAGCTACCTCGCCACTGCCGTAAAGCGAAGTTCGCCTTTAGTGATCCTGGCCTAAAAACGCAAGCATTTTTTGCGGCCCCTATGGGCTTGCCGGCGCGGGCAGGATGTGGAAAGGCCCGCTGCTTCCACTACGCAACACTTCTTGAGGATCGTCGCTATGCCTACACCCTGGGGAGCTCCCCTTGCCCTGCTTGCCGCCATGCTCCTTTGGGGCAGCTCGTTTGTGGCCTTCAAGTATGCGGTAGCCGCCTTCCATCCGGTGGTGGTGGTCTTTGTCCGGCTCCTTTTGGCGGCGGGCCTTTTTTTCGTGTGGTTGCCCTCCAGCCGCCGTGTGCGGGTGGCTCGTCAGGATTTGCCCCTGCTAGCAGGGATGATCCTCTGCGAGCCGTGTCTCTATTTCGTGCTGGAGGGCGCCGCCCTCAAGTACACCACCGCCTCCCAGGCCGGGATGGTCTCGGCGGTGCTGCCGGCGCTCGTGGCCTTGGCCTCGGGATTTCTCGGGGAGCGGCCCGGGCTGCGTTCGTGGGTGGGGCTGGTGCTGGCCATGGCGGGAGTGGGGTGGGTGAGCTGGCTCGCGCCGGCCACAGACTCTGCCCCCGATCCGCTCTTGGGCAACGTTTTGGAGTTTGCCGCCATGGTATGCGCCGCGGGCTACACGCTCTGCCTCAAGGTGCTCTGCCGGAAGTACTCGCCGTGGTTGCTCACTGCGGCCCAAACGTTGGGCGGCTTGATCTTTTTTGGAATTTTGATGGCAACCCCGTGGGTGCCGCTGCCCACTGCCTTCCCATTGGGCCCGGTCCTGGCGGTCCTGTATTTGGGGGTCGCCATTTCCGTGGGGGCGTATGGTCTCTACAACTATGGAGTGAGTCGTTTGCCCGCCTGGCAGGCGAGCGCCTATATCAACCTCATCCCGGTGTTCGCCCTGGTGCTGGGGTGGGCCGTGTTGGACGAGCCGGTGAGCGCATCCCACGGGCTGGGGATCATCGCGGTATGCCTTGGTGTCGGGCTTACCCAGCGCCGTGGGTGAGCCCTCGGTTACACGGTCCCTGCCATACGCCGGAAGGTGTCGCATTCGCCCCGGTCGCGGAACGGACAGGGGCGGTCGGAAAACCACCCTTTGCGGGGGCACCAAAAACGGCCCACGTAGGGTTGGTTGCATCCTGAAGGGTTGAGGGCCACGGCAGTGGTGGAGCCGAAATGGACCGCGCCAGGGGTTTGGGTGACACGCCACAGGTTCATGATCCACCTCCAGGATACGGTTTCTGCTGCTTGCGAGTAACCATGCAGGAATCGTTCCTTGGAGGACAAAAAAGCCCCCGCTGTCGGGGGCTTGGCCAGAAGCTACAGGCCGCGGGCGAGGGGTTCTTCGCGCAGGACGCTTCCTTCCCGGGCAAGGATGACGCGGCGGGCCGGGATGGAACATTGCGCCTGGCCTATGGCCTGGGCCGCGAGACTGGAAAGTCCGGCGCAGCAGGGCACTTCCATCTCCAGCACCGTGAGGTCGCGGATGCCGGCCTCGCCAAGGATGCGGGCGAGTTTTTCCCTATTGGCCTCGCGCTCCTCGAATTTGGGGCACGCCAGGGCCACCGCGCGGCCAGGCAGAAACTGTCGGTGCAGGGCAGGGCTGGCGGCTGCAGCGCAGTCGGCAAGAAGCAGCAGGGAGGCGCCGCGAAGAAACGGGGCGCTTTCCGGGATGAGCCGGAGTTTGACCGGCCAGTGCCCGAGGGCGGAGGCCGCAGCTGCGGGGGCGGACGCCTCGGGCGCTGCCGCAGGGGCGTGCAGGGTCATGGCATGGGATCCGGGACAGCCGCAGGCAAGCGGTGCCGCAGCCCTGGCCGCGTGCGCCAGGGCCGCTTCCTCGTCGAAGGGCTCGGCCTCGCGTTCGATGAGGGTCAGCGCCCCTTCCGGGCAGTGGCCGAGACAGGCGCCGAGGCCATCACAGAAACTGTCGCGCACAATGCGCGCCTTGCCATCCACGATGGCCAGAGCGCCCTCGGCGCAGTTGACGATGCAGGCACCGCAGCCGGTACATTTTGCTTCATCGATGTGGATGATGGTGCGGGTGGGCATAAGGCTCCTCCTTGGTTGGTGTGCCTTGGTCCTCACTCATTGGCCGGCTGCTCGCCTTGATGGAAGTCAAATTAGAGGATTTGGCTCAAAAACTCCTTGGTGCGTTCGTGCTGCGGGTTGGTGAAGAAGTGTTCCGGCGTGCCTTCTTCGAGCACCACGCCATGGTCCATGAACAGCACTCGATCCGCCACCTCGCGGGCGAAACCCATTTCGTGGGTGACCACCACCATGGTCATGCCTTCGCGCGCAAGCTGCTTCATGACGTCGAGGACTTCGCCGACCATTTCCGGGTCCAGGGCGGAGGTGGGCTCGTCGAAGAGCATGATTTTCGGGTCCATGGCCAGCGAGCGGGCGATGGCCACGCGTTGCTGCTGGCCGCCCGAGAGTTGGTCCGGCCGCGCGGCATGCTTGTCTGCGATGCCCACCTTGCGCAAAAGCTCCATGGCGCGGTTTTCCGCCTCTGCCCGGGAGCGCTTGCGCACCACCCGTTGGGCCAGGGTGAGATTGTCGAGCACCGTCATGTGGGGAAAGAGGTTGAAGGACTGGAACACCATGCCCACTTCGGCACGGATGACGTTGATGTCGCAGTCCGGATCCAGGATGTCCACGCCGTCCACGACGATGCTGCCGCTGTCGGCGTATTCCAGGCGGTTCAAGCAGCGCAGGAAAGTGGACTTGCCGGAGCCGGACGGCCCGATGACCACCACCGTTTCTCCGGGTTCGATGTCCAGGGATACTCCCCGCACGGCGTGGACGGGATGGGGAAGATAGAAGGTCTTGGAAATGTTGCGGACACTGATGATGGGCATGGGTTCTCCTCAGATGGCCTTGCGCTCCAGATATTGGACAAAAAGGGAGAGGGCGAAGGTCAGCACCAGATAGAGCACGGCGCAGACGATCCAAATCTCAAAGGGCTGCAGGGATGAGGACACCACCTCCCGCGATGCCTTGGTAAGCTCGCGGATGGAGATGACCCCGAGGAGCGAAGAGTCCTTGATGAGGCTGATGAATTGGCCGGCCAAAGGCGGCAGGATGCGGCGCATGGCCTGCGGCAGGATGACGCGGCGCATGGCTTGGGCATAGGTGAGCCCGAGGGAGCGGGCCGCTTCCATCTGGCCGCGATGCACGGACTGGATGCCGGCACGCACGATCTCCGCCACGTAGGCGCCGGTGAAGATGGCCAGGGCCACAACCCCGTACCACAGGGGATCAATGGGATTGAATCCCCATTTGCTGAGGAGTTGGTTTACCAATGTGCCGACAACGAAATACCACAGAAAGATCTGCACCAGCAAAGGAGAGCCGCGGATGATTTCGATATAGGTCACCGCGCTCCAGCGCAGCGCGGGATTGACGCTGATGCGCGCCAGCCCCGTGAAGAGCCCGAGGACAATGCCGCCGACAATGGCGAGCGCGCTCACCTTGAGCGTGATCCAGAGCCCTTCGAGGAGCAGGCCGGGGCGACCGTGGGACTCCGAGCCAAGGGTATCGCCCGGGGAGATGAAATCACCCTTGCGGACGCGTACGGTAGCGGCGGGGACCAGGTGGCGCTCTTCTTTGCCGCTGGGGTCCACGATGATCACGGTGGCGGTGGCTCCGCTTGTCTCCACAGCGCGGACCTCGCCTTCCAGGGAAGCACGGATGTCCTTGACTTCAGTGTACCAAAAATACTGGGGGACGCGGTTCCAGCGCCAGATATAGTCCACGGACGTGGAGGCTGCGTACATGCTCCACAGCACCAGAAACAGCCCGGCCACGAAGACGGCGCGCCACAGAAGAAAATAGGTTTTGCCTTTGGGACGGTCCAAGGCGGAGGAAAAATGCATGGGACCTCCGGGGAATCAAAATGCCACATCCGGCCGCAGGGACCGGATGTGGCGGCAGGAAGGATACCTGTGCGGGGTTACTGGACTTCCTTGAGCCACTCCGTGCCCTTGATCCATTTGGTGTAGATGCGGTCGTAGCGGCCGTCGGCCTTGATCTGGCGCAGGAAGTTGTTGAGCCAGTTGAGGAAGTCGGGATCGCCGGGTTTGATGCCAAAACCCAAGGGCTCGTAGGTGAACGGCTCGTCCAGAAAAACGAGTTTGTCCGCCCCCTGCTGGGCCATGAACACGGCGCAGAAGGGCAGATCGTAGACAAATGCGTCGGCATTGCCGTTGATCACTTCCATGGCGCCGTCGGATTCCTTTTCAAAGCTCTTGTACTGGGCTTTGGGCATGAGGCGTTTGACCGCCTGCTCGCCGGTGGTGCCGATGCGGGATGCCACCACATACTTGGGGTCGTTGAGGTCTTTGTAGGACTTCACGCTGCCGGCATGCTTCTTGGCCAACAGCACGGTCTGGCCCACCACGATGTAGGGGTCGGCAAAGTTGATCTTGAGGTTGCGCTCTTGGGTGATGGTGATGCCGCTGATGATGATGTCGAACTTGTCGGCCATGAGCGCCGGGATGATGCCGTCGAAGTCGGTGTTCACGATGGTGAGCTTGACGTTCATGGCTTTGGCCATCTCTTTGGCCAGGTCCACGTCGAAGCCGACGATTTCACCCTGTTTGGTGGTCATCTCGAAGGGCATGTAGCCGGCGTCCAGGCCCACGCGCAGTTCACCGCGTTTGACGATGGCGTTGAGCGTGGACTTTTCGGCCAGTTCGTGGTCCGCGGCCAGGGCCTGTGCGCCCCAGACGACGAGCACAAGCAGCGAGAGAAGAATACGGCGCATGACGAGCTCCAATGGGCTAGAGGTTTCGGGACGGAGTACTTGCCTTCGGTCAACACTTCTGTGATCACCAGGGCCGCCTGCGTGGACAAGGCCCCTGTGATCCTGCTTAATACTTGCCTTCGGTCAATACTTCTTTGATCACCAGAGTGACCTTGCAGATTTCGCATTGGGGCATGGGCTCTTCGGGGAGGCAGATGATCCGGGTCTGCCGGCACTTGGGGCAGACCACCTCCACAAATTCCCGGGAATATCGATCTTTCAGGAGATCCATGGCTACTCCTCCGAAAAAGGAAGGGCCTTCCTAGGGCAAAGTGGCGCAAAGCTCAAGAGCGGGGCACGTCGAGAGACGGCCCCGTGTGGGGTATTGCGGGGGCGGTGCGCTGCGTTGGGCAGGGGCGTCTATCGCGCATGGCGGATGCGCTTGCGGACCCGGTCGATGAGCTGCACGTGGGCGAAACTGCTGTCGGCCTGGGCCTTGCGGAACAGGGCGTCGGCTTCGTCCACACAATTGTCGCAGCCTTGGATAGGCACGTGGATGCCGAGGCTTTTGGGCACGCGGTCCGAGGCGCTTTCCACATGGAGCCAGCCCGGGCAGTACGGGCAGTCGCGCAGGCGTTCGATCTGGTTTTCCGTGATGCCGTCGGTGTCATAGAAAATGGAGCGCCGTCGGACGAAGAACCTGCCTTCGCGCTCCACCTCTTCCCGCTGGGTGGGCTCGAAGTACACCTGCGGCAAGTGGTCGCACAGGGCCTTGATGTAGTCGAGGGTGGATTGGTGTTCTCGAATGCGTTCGGGGTCCAGGTCGGGCTCGCGCACCGCCGAGTAGTCCACCCCGGCCAGCGCCAGGGCGATGCCCAAGTTGACGTAGGGCAGCGCCCCTTTGATGGCGTAGCCGCCTTCGAGCACGGCGATGTGCGGCCCCAAGAGCTCTGTGAGCCGCGCATAGCCTTGGGCCGTGAAATTCATGTTGGTGATGGGGTCGGAGTAGTGGTTGTCCTGGCCGGCGGAGTTGATGATGATGTCGGGTTTGAAGTGGTCGAGGATGGGCTTCACGATGCCTTCCACGGCCATGAGATAGCCTGCGTCCGAGGTGCGCGGCGGCAGCGGGATGTTGATGGTGCGGCCCAGGGCCTTGGGGCCACCGCATTCGGCGGGAAATCCGGTGCCCGGGTACAGGGTGCGGCCGTCCTGGTGCAGAGAGATGAAGAGCGTGTCCGGGTCGTGCCAGTAGATGTCCTGGGTGCCGTCGCCGTGGTGGCAGTCGGTGTCCACGATGGCCACGCGCACGTTGCCCATGCGTTCGCGGATCCATTCCACCATGATGGCCTCGATGTTGATGTTACAAAACCCGCGGCTGCCGTGGACGCAGCGCATGGCGTGGTGCCCTGGGGGGCGCACGATGGCAAAGGCCCGCTCCCGCTCCTTGTCGAGCACCAACCCGGCGGCGCGGATGGCTCCGCCGGCGGAGATGTGGTGCGAGTGGGTGGTGACGGCCTCCACGGAAGGGAAGCAGAAATGCACCCGGGCGATGTCCTCGGGGCTGGCGACCAGCGGCCGGTATTCGCCGATGCCCTCGATATCGAACACCCCTTCCTCGCGGAATTGGTCCTGGGTGTAGAGCAGGCGCTCTTCCCGCTCCGGGTGGGTAGGCGAGATGGACCAATCATAGGCGGGAAAGAAGATGACGCCGAGACTATGGGAAGCGCGGAGCATATGGTCTCCTTATGCGGCAAGGGTGGTCAGGACGCCTGGACGCAACTGGCAGCGCACGCGGATGTTGCGGCCGATGGTGACGTTGTTTTCCACCATGTTGAAGCTTTCGGCCTGGAGCACGTGGATGTCGTCGGCATGGGCGCGGATACCCTGGCGGGTGAGTTCTGCGGAAAGAAGCGCCCGGGCTTCGGCCACGGCTTGCTCGAGCGTATAGGTGCGGGGCACGGTTTTCATGATGCCCAGCCCCGGGGCCGTGAAGCGGCCTCGGGCGGTGTCCACGGTGAGCACCACCCCTTGGGTGGGGCGGGTGAGGCAGGCGCCGATGGCATTGGCCACCGGGCTATGGGGAGGCACCAGGGCCGGCAGTTCCAGGGCTGTTTCCACCAGCGGGGCCAGGGCCTTGGCCGGTCCGCCGATGAGCAGCACCTGTTTGGGGGTAAGGCGCCGCTCCTGGAGGATTTCCTGGATGGTGTACACCGGGCGCGAGTTCACTAGGGCGAGAAATTCGCCCACGGCGCGGGAGAGGATCCCCATGGCGGTATCCACGATCTGGCGGGCGCATTCCCGCACCGAGGAGCCCTGCCGCATGGCCAGCTCGCGGATGCCCGCCATGGAGCGCTCCGTGTCCGCGTAGTGGGCGTAGCCCAGCACATTGACCGCATCCATGAGCGCTGGCGCAGGACCGCCGGCGGCCATACACGGCCCCAGACGGTCCGGGCCGACGCGGAAGGCGCCGCCTTCGAAGCGCACGACGGAGTCGCCGCCCAGGGCGATGGAGGTTACCTGCAGGGCGCGGACCAAGGTGGGATGCCCGGCGAGGGTGATGCCGTCGCGCTCCAGAAGCGGAGTGCCGTCGAGCAGCAGGGCGATATCCGTGGTGGTGCCGCCGATATCGAGGACGATGGCGTCTTCGCTCTGGGGCGCGGCGGCCAGGATACCCATGACCGATGCCGCCGGTCCGGAAAAGATGGACTGCACCGGGATCTCTCGGGCCAAGGCCAGGGGCATGGTGCCGCCGTCGGCCTTGACGATATTGACTTCGGTCTGCACGCCCAGTTCGGCAAGGGCCCCTTCCAAGGCATGGGCAAAGCGGTGGAAGGCGCGCCAGGCCGCGGAATTGAAGTAGGCCGTGGCCACGCGGCGGCCGAAGTTGAGCTGCTCGGCCACTCGGTGCCCGAGGCTGATGACTTGGGCTTGGGGACGCAGCAGGTCGGCCACGAAGAGCTCATGCTCGGGGTTGCGGGTGCTGAATTTCCCCACCACGGCGTAGGCGGTGATGTTGGCGGCCTTGCAGGCGGCCAGATGGGGGGCCACGTCCCGTTCCCGCAACCGCCCGGTCACCGTGCCGCGGTGGTCGATGGCGCCGGGGAGCACGATGAAGGGATCGCCGATGCGGTAATTTTCCGCACGGATGCCGGGGCCGGGGATGGCAAAGACGGCCACTGGCTCGGTGGTGCCGGTGACGATGGCGTTGGTGGACAGGGTGGTGCTCAGGTTGACCGAACTGATGGCGTGGCCTTGGGCTTCGGCGGTGAGCTTGCGCAATACCGAGGTGATGGTGGTCAGGAGATCGCCGTCCGTGGGCTCCTTGGCTGCGGCCATCACCCGGCCTTCCTTGATGAGCACGCCGTCGGTATGGGTTCCGCCCACATCAATGCCGATATGCATGGATGCCTCCTTGAGAGTATGCCTGGCTACAGCCCCAGGTCGGCGTTGGTGAGGACCACGTGGATGCGGCCTTCGGGATAACAGCGTTCGGTGATGGTCCAGACGTTGCAGATGCGTTGCGGGCTGGCGCACTCGGCGCACTTGCCCGTGGTGGTGCACGGCGTGGGCATGGCCAGGCGCAGGGCATTGGCCGGGGCCGCCAGGTATTTGATGCGGCTCTGCGCTGCGTCCACGTCGGGCACGAGTTTATTGCGGCCCACGAGCACGATGACGCTTCGGGGGCCGAAATGGAGCGCTGCCACCCGGTTTCCCAGCATATCCAGGTTGACGAGATGTCCGGCCTCGGTCACGGCGTTGCTGCCCATGAGAAAAAGATCGGCGAGCAAGGCCTGGCGCCGGCGCTCATAAAGGTCACTGGGGGGGATGGATCGGTCAAGAGTATCGATAATGGCCGCCGGTGTCTGCGCTTTGACTGCGGCGTAGATGCCGGTATCCACAAGGCTCATGGAGCCGCCAAAGGCAATGGACCGGGGCGCCAGGGTCGGGATGAGCGTGTCGAGGATGATGGACTTGGCTGCATCAGCGCTTTGCGCCAGGTGCACGGCAAAGCCGTTGCGCTCGAGCTTTTTGGCCACGGCTTCGAGGCGCAACTGATAGAAGGCATCGCGGGGAGCAGTCGTCATAGGGCCTCCTCAATTGTGCACGTGATGGAACTTTGCCCCGGAGGTCGTGGATACGCAAGGGAAAAATCCGCCAGAGGTTGATTCCTTTCGGCCTTTGGCATGCGAGGGAGGATGGAATGCGGGAAAAATGGGTTGATGCGGCCTTGGCCGCGGTGCGTGCGGCAGGAGAGCGGATTCGCCAGGGCATCGGCGCGACCAAATCGGTGCGCTTCAAGGGGCCCATCGACTTGGTGACCGAGACGGATGAGGCGGTGGAGGCTGCGCTGCGGGAGAGCCTTGGGCGCATCCTTCCCGAGGCCGACTTCTATGGCGAGGAATCGGCCAGCGGCGCGCTCCCGCAGCAGACCTGCTGGATCGTGGACCCCGTGGATGGCACCACCAATTATGCCCACGGACTCCAGCACGTGGCGGTGTCCGTGGCCTTGTGGCAGGGGGGACGGCCGGTCTTTGGCGTGGTGTATCTGCCGGTGTTGGACGAACTCTTTTGGGCGGTCGCCGGCGGCGGGGCATACTTGGGGCAGACCCGTATCACGGTGAGCGCGACCGGCCGCCTGGAGCATTCCCTGGTGGCCACGGGGTTCCCCTACACCGTGGCCGAGCAGGTGCAGGCGCACATTCAGGTCCTGGGCCGGGTGCTCCCCCGCTGCCAGGGCATCCGGCGTTTGGGGTCAGCGGCCACGGACTTGGCGTATGTGGCTTGCGGCCGCTTCGAGGGGTTCTACGAGGCCGGGCTCAAACCGTGGGATGTGGCCGCGGGCTGGCTCTTGGTGGAGGAGGCCGGCGGCCGGGTGACCGACGCCGCGGGGGCGCCCTTCTGTTTTGAGGCCCCATGGATTGTGGCCACCAATGGCCGGGTGCATGCCGAGCTCGTATCTCTGGTGGCAGGCGGGGGAGCGTGAACGCCTGAAGTCCAAAAAAAGCCCTGGGGCCGTGTGCTCCAGGGCTTTTTTCGAGAGCGGCGTATGCGTTAGGCCGGGGTTTGGCAGCAGCGCTGACGGTTGGCGTACACGAGGAAGATGGCGAAGAGGGCGAGGGCGATGCCGACACCGGCCATGTTGGAGATGTCCGCAGGCAGGTTGAAGCCGATCTTGGCCTGCAAAATGAAGGAGGCGTCCACCGCGCTCATGAAGGTGGCCGGCAGCGAGCAGATCCAGTGGAACTTCTTCTGCTGCGCCAAATAGCAGGCCGCGGCCCAAAGCATGAGCATGGAGAGCATCTGGTTGGCCCAACCGAAGTAGCGCCAGATGATGTCGAAATTCACCTGCGTGAGGATGAAGGCGATGGCAAAGAGGGGCAGGGCCAAGGCGAGGCGCTTGCCAATGGCCTTTTGCTCCATGCCCAAGGTCTCGGCGATGATGAGCCGGGTGGCGCGGAAGGCGGTGTCCCCGGAGGTGATGGGCAGCACCACCACGCCGAGGATAGCCAAGGCTCCGCCCACAGAGCCGAGCAGGGTGGTGCAGACTTCCTTCACCACCAGGGAGGGAGTGCCGCTCTTGATGACTGCCTGCAGGGCCGGGGCGTCGGCATAGAAGCTCATGCCGGCCGTGGCCCAGATGAGGGCGATGATGCCTTCCACGATCATGGCCCCGTAGAACACCAGGCGGCCGTGGCGTTCGTTCTGGATGCAGCGGGCCATGAGCGGCGACTGGGTGGAGTGGAAGCCCGAGATGGCGCCGCAGGACAAGGTGATGAAGATGAGCGGCCAGATGGGCAACCCTTCGGGATGGATGTTGGTCATGACATCGAGGTTGGGCAGGATGGTATAGCCATGGTACACGAGCCCGCCCATGACGCCGACGCTCATGAAGAGGAGCAGGGCGCCGAAGATGGGGTAGAGCTGACCGATGATTTTATCGATAGGCAGGACGGTGGCCAGGAAGTAGTAGACAAAGATGACGGCCACCCAGAGCTGCACGTTCATGCCGCTCATGTTGGCCAAGAGCTTGGCCGGGCCGAGGATGAAGACCACGCCCACCAAGAGGAGCAGAATGACGGAGAACAGCCGCATGACCTGCCGGGCGGTCATGCCCAGGTAGTTGCCCACCACCTCCGGAATGCTTGCCCCCCGGTCCCGCACGGAGAGCATGCCGCTGAAGTAGTCGTGCACTGCGCCGGCAAAGATGCAGCCGAGCACGATCCACACCAAGGCCACCGGCCCGTACAGGGCTGCGAGGATGGGGCCGAACACCGGGCCCAGGCCGGCGATATCGAGAAGTTGGATGAAGAATACCCGCCAGGTGGGCATTTCCACATAGTCCACGCCGTCGGCCAGCTGGCAGCAGGGCGTGGGACGGTCCGGCTCCACGCCGAAGACCTTTTCCACAAAGGCCCCATACGTGAAGTAGCCGATGAGCAGTAACGCGATACAGCCAAAAAAGACAGTCATACCAAAACCTCCTTGAAAGTAGTTTTCCTGGGATGATGCACGGTCGGTAATGTTTCGGGGCAGTCGCCGTCCCCAATAGGGATGCAGAACTCCACGCGGGTCCCCTGGCCAGGATGGCTGGTGATGCGAAGTCCGAATGTTGGGCCGTAGAGCAGGCGCAGCCGTTCGTCGCAGTTGGCAAGACCCAGATGGTGGGGCGTGCGATGGGTGGTGACCGCCGCAAGGGTGGCGGCGTCCATGCCGCAGCCGTTGTCTTCGATGGTGATACGCATGCCAGCGTCGTCCATGGAGGCGGTCACCCGCACCACGCCGCCGGCCTCCACATGCCGCAGGCCGTGCTGGATGGCGTTTTCCACCAAAGGCTGGATGACGAGTGGTGGGATGCGGCAGGCCCGGCACGCCGGATCAATGGCAAACTGGGTGTGGATGCGATCTCCAAAGCGGGCGCGTTCGATGGCCAGATAGGCTTCGACGCGTTCGAGTTCTTCGGAAAGTGGCACAACCGGGCGATCGTCGGCGATGCTGCCCCGCAGATATTGGGAGAGGTCAAGGAGAAGCCCCCGCGCCCGGCCAGGGTCGGTGCGGCAGAACGAGGCCACAGCCCCCAAGGCGTTGAAGAGAAAATGGGGATTCATCTGCGCCTGGAGGCGTCGGATCTCCGCCTGCGCGAGGAGCTCTTGGCTGCGGTGGATGTCTTCGAGTTCGAGCTGGGAGGAAAAGAGTCTTCCAAGCCCTTGAGTGAGCTGGAAAAAGACTGCGTCTAAAGGGTGGGCCCGGGTCCCGTAGAGTTTGAGGGACCCCACCACATGCTCTCCTTTTTGGAGCGGCACGAGGATGGCGGCGGTAAACGGGCATCCTGGGTGATCGCAGCCGATGTCTTTTGCCGAGCGCAAGAACACGGCCTGACCGCTTTCGAGCACCTGGCGGGTGGCCTGGGTGCGGATGGGTTCGTGCACGCGGTGGTGGTCGGCCCCTTCGCCCACGTGGGCGAGAACACAGGTGGTATCGGTGATGGCCACTGCAGCCACACCAAGCTCCTGCCAGAGGATGCGGGCCGTGGCCGCGGCCGTGGCAGGGGTGAGGCCGTGGCGCAGATGGGTGACGGTGCGGTCGGCCAGGGCGAGGATGGTGTGGGCCTGATGGGCGTCGCGCCGCTCGCAGAGCTGGAAGAGCACGGCGATGAGGTGGGTGAGTACTCCAGCGCCTGCGGCATTGAGCAGGATCATGGGGGCCGCGATGATGCGCACCAGCGCCATGGCTTCATCCAGGGGGCGGGAGAGGATGAGCACCAAGCCCATGTGCAGGGATTCGCCGGCCATGGCGGCAATGATGGCGAGGCCGGCGCTCAGGCGAGGTCCTCGGCGGGCCAGCAGCCCTGCCCCAAGGCCTTCCACGATGGTGGCGATGGCGCACGGGAGAGCGGAAAATCCGCCGATATCGATGAGGATGCGGTGCGCCCCGGCCACCACGCCAGCACCCAAACCCACGAGTGGACCGCCGAAGAGGCCGGCGGTGATGATGCTCATGGCGCGCAGGTTGGCATACGAATGCTGCACCGGGTCCCCGACGTAGGTGCCGAGGATGCCGAAAACACCAAACACTCCAATCCAGGTGAGGGTGGACAGTGGGCTATGGGGTTTGAGCCCCAGGCGGCGCAGCGGTCCCAAGGAAAAGACCACGAAGGCGGCCGAAGCGATGAGCCCGGCAGCCATGGCCAGACGAGGAAAGAGGGTGAGGATGGCGTCCATAGTGTGCTTCCGATGGCGCATCGGTGCGCAATGATGGAGACGAAAACAAGGGGGCGTGGACGAAAGGGCGCTTTTGCGGGTTGAGCTGTCGTTCTTCAGGGATGGACGACCGTCGCTGAACGGCGCCTCCTTTAGGTGAGCACCTGGAGACGGCGTTTGAATTCTTGGGCCTGGAGGCGGCTCACGGTGATTTCGGTCTTGGCTTCGTCGTCCATGACGAGCACGTAGCGGCCGCCCTCCCACGGGGAGTAGGCGCGCACATGCTGGAGGTTGACGAGAAAGGTGCGGTGGGCGCGGAAGAATCCGTAGGGCGTAAGCTGGGTTTCCAGCCGGTCCAGGGAGACGGCTCCATAGGCCGGGTAGGCGCCGTCGCGGTCGTGGATGATGATGCGTTTGTCCGCGCAGCGGCAAAAAAGGATCTCCTGCGGGGCAAGCAGCAGGATGCGCCCCCCGCTTTCCACCGGGACGCGCGCGCCGCTGCGGCAGATCTCCTGGCGGGTGGCCTCCAAGGCGGCTAGGATGCGCCCCAGGGCGTCGGGCGTGGAGGTCGGAGTGCCGCGCCGGGCGCGGATGCGGGCCACTGCCTGGGCGATGCGCTCTTCGGCAAAGGGTTTGAGCACGTAGTCCACGGCTTCTGTTGCAAATGCCGCTACCGCGAATTGGCTGTAGGCCGTGACCAGCACCACCGCCGGAGCGTGGGGGAGCTGGCGCAGCGTCTGGCAGAGGTCCAGACCATGGGCCCCGGGCATGTGGATGTCGAGAAAGATGGCGTCTGGCGCCGTGGACTGGACCAGATGCACGGTCTCGGCGGCCGAGGCCGCGGCGCCGACCACCTCCACGCCGGGGATGCGCGAAAGTACCCAGACCAGTTCGTCCCGGGCGGGGGGTTCGTCGTCAGCCACCAGGCAGCGCAGGAGAGTAGAAGGTTCGTTCGTCATGGTGCTGTCGGAAAAGCTGGATGCACGCGCCGCACGTCCAAGGCCACCTGCGCCAGGTGTTCGAGCTCTTCCGTCAGCGCCATGGCCGCCTCGAGGCTCTCCCCCCAGCACAGCAGCCCGTGCTGCTGGAGGAATACGGCGGCAGCAGCTTGGGCGGCTTGCGCCACGGCCGTGGCGAGCTGGGGACTTCCCGGAGGCAGGGCGGGCACGGTTTCCAGGCGGATGCGCTCGGTCTCGAAGAGGGGAAGGTCCGTGGGGGAACCGCCCTGGAGCATCAGGGCCGTGAGCCGTGGCGGGTGGGTGTGGACGATGGCCCGGGCCTTGGGCACCTGCTGGTACACGGCCAGGTGGGCCGGGGTCTCCGAGGACGGAGTGCCGCTTCGGGGCGTTCCTGTGGCAAGGTCCACCACAGCGAGGTCTTCGGGCGCGAGAAAGCCCTTGGCGCGGCCGCTGGCGGTCACCATCACTGTGGAGGGGTCCAGGCGCAGCGAGATATTGCCGCTGGCTCCGGGAAAAAGTCCCCTCTGCCAGCCACGGCGGCCGACATCGATGACGGCCTGGACAGGGTCGAAGGCGCGGCGGCCGGGGCGGTCGGCGTTTTTGATATCCAGGATCGGGGTGCCATCCAGGGCTTCCAAGGGATGCACGAGGATGTGCAGCCCGTGGCGCTGGAGCACGGTCACCGGGTGGATGCCGATGGGGTTGGGCCGGTCTGGAGAGCGGGTGAGAAAGACGCCGCGCTCCGGGATGTTCGGATCGGCCATGGGGTGGCAGCGAAGCACGGTACGGTCTGCCTGGTGGAGCCAGGTGAGGAGGATGAGCCGGTCTCCGGGGGTGATCTCCTGGGCGGCGGGGGCCACTTCGGGGGAGAGCTCGATCCAGGCCGCAGCGGTATCCGGGCCGGCGGCGCGTGGGGTGTGCTCGCGGCTGGTGTAGGGCGAGCGCACGGTGGCGACAGGGTGGCACGCGATCATGCTTCCATCTCCACGTAGTTTTGCAGGATGAGTTTGAGGCCGAATCCAGGAAAGAGGATGCGGTACTTGTCCGGCGGCACCACGGCCACGATCTTGCCGCGGCCAAAGATTTTGTGTCGGCAAAAACCGCCGTCCTTGGGGATGGCGCCTGCAGGCGAGGCGGATAGCGAAGGCGCCTCAGGCGCTGTGGGCGCAGGGGCGAGGCGCTCGCGGGTGCGGGCCAGGATGGCTTCCGGGGCGTCTTCGAGGAAGGCGCAGGGCCGGGCGGGCATGGTGCCTGCCTGGGTGGTGACGGCCTCCGGCGAAAAGAGCGCAAGTCGGCGCCGCGCCCGGGTACAGGCTACGTAGAGCAGGCGGCGTTCCTCTTCCAGGGCGTCGGCGTCCAGCAGGGCGTGGCGCGAGGGGAAGCGGTCTTCCACCAGGTCGATGATGATGACCGCGTCCCACTCGAGGCCCTTGGCGGAATGCACGGTGGAGAGGATCACGGCCGCGTCGCCGGCCTCTTGAGGTTCCGGGGTCTCCAGGGTGACATCGCTCAAAAAATCGGTCCGGGAGGTGTAGCCTTGGGCGATGTGGAGCAGCTCTTCGAGGCCAGCCTCGCGGCGGGGGTAGTCGTCGGGATAGGTTTCGCGCAGCACGGGCTGGTAGAAGGCGAGGATGCGCTCCAGGGCGGGCGCGGGGGCGTCCATGTCCCGCAGGGCGTCGGTGAGGGCGAGCACTTCCGCCAGCATGGGGCGGGTGGCGGTCATTTTGTGCAGGGCGGCGCTGTCTGCGGTGAGAATGGCGTTGGTGATGCGCGCGGCGCTCTTGGGGCCGATGCCGGGGATCAATGCCAGCAGGCGCTGCCAGGCCGGGGCGTCGGCAGGGTTGTCGGCCACACGCAAAAAGGCGAGCACATCCTTGATGTGGGCGGCCTCGGCAAAGCGCATGCCGCCATACTTGCGAAAGGGGATCCCGGCCTTGGAGAGCTCCAGTTCCACATGGTAGGACTGGTAGCCGGCCCGGAAGAGCACCGCGATCTCCGTCAGGGGAATTTCTCCTGCCCATTCCTGGATGCAGGCCCGCACCAGGGCCGCCTGGGTGCGGTCGGTGAGGGTGCGCACCCATAGCGGCGGTCGCGAATCCTCCAGCAGGGAAAAGAGGTTCTTGGCGTAGGCGTTGCGGAACCCGGTGAGCAGGTGGTTGGCGAGCCCCAGGATGGGCTGGGTGGAGCGGTAGTTCTGCTCCAGCTTGATCACGGTGGCCCCGGGATAGCTGCGCGGAAACTCGAGGATGTTGCGCACGTCCGCCCCGCGGAAGGCGTAGATGGACTGGGCGTCGTCGCCCACGGCCATGATGTTGGGCGCCGGGTCTTCGGGCGCGAAGAGGAGGCGGATGAGCCGCGCCTGGACGCGGTTGGTGTCCTGATACTCGTCCACCATCACGTGCGAGATGGATTGCGCCAGATGGCTGCGGATGTCGGCGTGCTCGGTGAGCAGGCGCTCGAGCTCGAAGAGCAGGTCATCGTAGTCCATCACCCCGTAGTGACGCTTGAGCTGACTGTAGGCCGCGAAGATGCGCTCGAGGTCGTCCTGGAATTGCTGCAGGTGATAGTCCTGGGCCAGGGCTTCTTCCAGAGCGATCTCCTTGTTGCGGCAGCGGGAGATGAGGGCGGCTATGGTTGCGCGCTTGGGAAAGCGCTTGTCTTTGCTGGCGACATTGGCGCGCTCTTTGGCCTCGGCCAAGAGGCTTTCCATGTCGGCGTGGTCGAGGATGGTGATCCCCTGTCCATACCCCAGGCGTTCGGCGTGGCGGCGCAGGATGCCGTAGGCAAAGGCATGGAATGTCCCGCCGCGCACTGCGGCAAGTCCGTGGCCCACGAGGTCGGCCGCCCGGTGGAGCATGTTGGCCGCGGCCTTGCGCGTAAAGGTGAGGAGCACGATGCGTCCCGGCTCCACGCCGCTTTCCACCAGCCGGGCCAGGCGGTAGACCACGGTACGGGTTTTGCCGGATCCCGCGCCGGCGATGACGAGCAGCGGGCCAGTCAGGGTGGTGGCTGCCTGGAATTGGGCAGGGTTGAGGTCGTGGTGGTAGTCGATGGGCATAGCGCTTGGGCTTGGGTTAGCAATACAAGAGCTGCGGCGTGGCCAGACCAAAGTGCCGCAAGACCAATTGCCCGACATCTTTGGGGAAGCAGGCTTCTTCACCCCAGGTGTCGGCAAAGAGGGCGTCGTGGGCGGTGTGCACTCCCTGGCGGGGACTCGGTCCCACGATCTGGGTGCCGCCCATTTTGCCCTGAAGCTCCACCCCAGGGGCGGCGAGGACCACGAGGTCCGGCGCGAGCCCCACAGCCTGCACCCCATAGAGATCTTGGCCGTAGAACACCTCCTGGATGAGCGGGCGGCCGCGGTGGGTGAGGCCGCGGAGGGCCTGGGCGATCTCCTGCTTTCGGGAGAAGGCCTCGGCGTCGGAGAGCCTGCCGTGGGCGAAGCGGCGTCGAGTATGCAGATAGATGCGGCCGGGGTCCAGGGCAAAGGCGGCGGTGGCAGGGCTAAGGGCCGCGGCGGTGTCCCAAGGGCCGGCTGGCGGGCGCAGGTAGGTGAGCAGACCATGGTGGGCAAGCCAGGCGTTGAGGTCGAACTGGCATACGAGAGAGGTAAATCCGTGGTCCGCCATGGCGACGAGACGCTTGGGCCCGCGAAGATCGGCAAAGCGCGTCAGGACCTCGCCGACGCTCTCGTCGAGTTCCTGGATGAGTTCCAGACACGGGCCGCGCCACGGGTGCGTTTCTTCCACCAGGGCAGGATAGAGGAAGTGCCCCACGCGGTCCACCAGGGTGAAGACCACCACCAAGAGGTCCCAAGAGAGGTCGTCCCACAGGAGAGCGAGGGCCTCGCGGCGTTTGCGTAGGGTAGTACGCAAATCTTCCAGAAGTCCTCCGGGATCGTCCAGCCCGCGCTCGGTGTCGGCCTCGATGCGGTATCCGTGCGCTGCGAGAATGTTCCCCAGGGGAGTGGGCCATACGGCTTGGTGGAGATCCTGGGCCGGAAAGCCGGCCACGAGCACCGCCCGGCACGGCGCCACTGGGGCGAGGGCAGGCAGGTTGAGGGCCTTGGAAAAAAGTCCGGCCTCGCCAAGGCGCGCAAAGAGAGTGGGCAGGCGTACGTGCCGGGCATCGGGAAAGAAGAGCGTGCCTGTGGTCGGGTCCACGTCGGTAAAGCCGTAGATGCCGTGTTCCCCAGGCGGGGCGGCGGTGAAAAAAGACGTCCAATTGACCGGGGAGAGCTCCGGCAGGTGCGCCTCCATGGGGCGGGCGTGGCGGCGCAGCTCGCCAAAGGCCGGGAAGCATCTGTTCGCGGCGAGGTGTTCCACCAGGCGCACAGAGACCCCGTCCAGGCCCAGGAGCACCAGCCGCGGGGGCCGATGCTTGCCTGATCTGGTGATGTTGCTTGGTTTCATGAATTTTTCAGGAGAGCGACGCTGTGTTCCGGGTACCGTGGCTGGGCATCGTCAGTTGTTTCCAATGCTTTTTGCCAGCAAGGCTGTATAAAACACGTAACAGGCAACCAAAAGCGCACCTTCGATGCGGTGAATGCGTCCTGGAGCACGAAAATTGTATCCAATGATGAAGAGTGCAAGTGTCAGTGCAGCCATCACCACAACATCTCGACGCAATACTTCCGGACCTACGGCCATGGGATGGATTGTTGCTGCGATCCCGACTACTGCCAGCGTATTGAAGAGATTGGAGCCAAGCACATTACCCAGGGCGATGTCATGTTCTCCCTTGCAGGCGGCGATGATGGACGAGGCGAGCTCTGGCAGCGAGGTGCCCACCGCGACGAGAGTCAGGCCGATGACGAGGTCGCTGATGCCGAACCCACGGGCGATCTCAACGGCGCCCCACACCAACATGCGGGAGCTCGCGAGAAGGAGGGCCAGACCCACCACCAGCCAGAGCACCGCCCGGCGCAGGGGCAGGGGATGGCTCTCGAGTTCCTGGGCTGTTTCGCTCCCCAGTGCGTCTGTTTCGTGGGTCAATCCTTGCCGGACGCTCCAGGCCATGAGTCCGGCGAAGGTGATGAGCAGCACCATGGCTTCCGCCCGGGTGACTTCGCCATCCCAGAGTTGCCATGCCGCCAAGGCAGTGACTGCTGTCAGGATGGGCAGCTCTGTGCGCAGCACCTGCGAACGGACGGTGATGGGGCGGATAGCGGCGGTCACTCCCAGGATCAGGGCGATATTGGCGATGTTGGACCCGTAGGCGTTCCCCAGGGCGATACCGGGATTCCCTTGCCAGGCCGAGATGGCCGAGACCAGCATTTCGGGAGCGGACGTGCCAAAGCCGACGACCACCATGCCGATGAGAAGCGGTGGCACACCGCCATGATGGGCCATGGCCGCAGCTCCGGTCACAAAACGGTCCGCGCTCCAGACGAGGAGCGCTGCGCCGCAGATGACTGCGAAAAAAGGAAGCATCAGGGGACCTCGGTGGTACTGTGGTATCGTTTCGAGCAGGGAACGATGTGGGCGGCCGTTGAGGGAAGCAGGGGGCGGCTTCCCCGGGCACCGTGGAGGGGTCTTGATCCTGCGGTTTTCTTCCCACGGGGCTTCGCCCTCTGCCCGAATGTGGATTCTTCCAAAACGGGGCCGCTTCCGCAACTGCTGCATGGGCCGGGCGTGTTCGTTTGGGAAAATCCGCACCGCGCCCGCAAAGACTACCATTGGGGAACGGTCTGGTGAAGAAGGTATTATGAGGCGCCGCTGGCCTTGAGCTGATACACCCATTTCAACACCTCTGCCACCGGCTCGATGAGATCCGAGGGGATGTAGTCGTCGAGCTGCCCTTTTTCGTAGAGGGCGTGGGCGAGGGGAACGTCGGTCATGATGGGGATGCCCTCCTCACGGGCAATCTCTAAGATGCGCTTTGCCAGGAGGTTTTCCCCTTTTGCGACAATGACGGGGAGTTTCGTCGTATCCTTCTCGTAGAAGAGGGCTACCGCCCGGTGGGTGGGGTTGGTCACCACCACCGTCGCCTTCTTCACGCTCTGGAGCATGGTGTTCGTGAGGAGCTCCTGATGGAGCTGGCGTCGTTTGCTTTTGATATGCGGATCGCCTTCCATCTCCTTGTACTCCTGCTTCACTTCTTCCTTCGTCATCATAAGCTCTTTCAGGTGCTGGCGTTTCTGAAAAAAGTAGTCGGCGGCGGCGAGCACCACGAAGGCCAGCGAGATATAGGTCATGAAGGTCTTCAGAACGGATCGGAGAATGTCGAGGATGAAGGACGGATCCCCGTAGGGAGCGCTCACCAGCGAGGGCAGCACCATCCGGAGCACGAGCGTTACCGTCACGGCAAGGCAGGTCACCTTCACCAGGGATTTGACGAACTCCATGAGGTTCTTCTTGGAGAAGATCCGTTTGAGGGCGCTTGCGGGATTGAGCTTCTGGAGATCGGGTTTGATGCTCTCGAAGGCCATGAGGAAGCCAATCTGGAAGAAGTTCGAGGCCACATCGCACACGATCACCACGAGAAAGAGCGGGAGGAGGAGCTTGAGGGAGATGCTCGTAAGATCATGGAGGAGGAGGGAAAGGGCTTTGTCGAAGGGTTCCATGGCCCTCTCCCCCGCCGTTGCGATCATGTTCTGAAAGCCTGAGAGATAGTGTTCCCGGAAAAGCCAGAGGAAGAGGAAGACCCCGATGACGTTCGTCGCCGATGAGACCTCCTTGCTTTTTGCCACTTGGCCCTTCTTGCGGGCATCTCGGAGGCGCTTCGGGGTTGGTTGTTCCGTCTTCTCGCCGCTCACTGTGCCCACTCCTTGATGGCTGTGATGAGGTGCTCCATGTCCTCCCAGCCCTCGAGGTAGTACGTCACTATAACGGCTAGGTAGAGGACAAAGAGAAAGCTCGCCACTCCGCTTTTTATGGGCATGGAGAGGAAGAAGACGTTCAGTTGCGGCACGAAGCGGTTGACCATCCCAAGGGAGAGATCCACGAGGAAGATGGCGATGAGGAAGGGAGCCGAGAGGAGGAACGCTGTTCGCATGAGCTGATCGGTCTTGCCGAGGAAGAAGAGGGGAAGGCTGCCCTGAAGGCGCGGGAAAAATTCAAAGACCGGCCAGAGTCGGTAGCTCTCGAACACCCCGCTGAGAAAGACGAGGAAGCCTCCGGTAGAGAAGAAAAGCACCGTCACGAGCTGGAGGAGCAGGACACCGCTTGGCGAGGTGCTCTCGCCGTAGAGGGGATCCATGGCGCTCGCCATGCTCGCTCCCCGCTGGTTGTCCACCAGGAACCCCGTCATCTCCGCCGACCAGAAGAGGAGACTCACCACAAAGCCGATCACGAGCCCCACAAAGATTTCCTTCCCCAGAAGGAGAACGCCCCGGTGGAGCGGGAGATGCTCCGGCGCCAGGGGCGCGACGAGGGGATAGAGCGTTACAAAAAGGGCGAAGATGAGGGCGTTTCGGATGTACTGGGGGAGGATGTTCCCGCCGAGGAATGGAAGGACGGTGAAGCAGGCAAACATCCGGGCTGTGGAAAGCGCCGTCACGATGAGGAGGCGTGAGAGCTCGTCGAAGGCGGCGGTCATCGTCCCAGCACCGGTAGGAGATCGAAGATACGCAGAGCGTAGGTAAACATCTCCGAGCCTACCCAGCGGGCCGTAAAGAGCACTGTAGCGATGACGGCGATGAGTTTGATGGCGAAGGAGAGGGTTTGTTCCTGGATCTGGGTGAGGGCCTGGATGAGGCTGACCAAGAGGCCGACGAGGGAGGCCACAATGATGGCGGGAAGCGAGAGGAGGAGGACGAGGATGAGGGCGTTTTTCGTAAACTCCATGATAGAAGGTGTAACCATCACCATTCTCCTATGCGTAACTGAGGACGAGTCCGTGGGTGAGCTTCGTCCAGCCGTCCAGGAGCACAAAGAGGAGGAGCTTGAAGGGGAGCGAGATGGTCATGGGGGAAACCATCATCATCCCCATGGCCATGAGGATGTTGGAGATAACGAGATCAATGACGACGAAGGGAAGGTAGAGGAGGAAGCCGATTTGGAAGGCCGAGGTGAGCTCCCCCACGGCAAAAGAAGGGACGAGGACAAGGAGGTCATGCTCATCGAGAGCCTCGGCCCGCTCCTTCGGCCACATTTTGCGAGCGGATTTCAGGAAGAACTGTCGCTCCCGCTCTGTGGAGTGCTTGGTGAGAAAGGCGCGAAGCGGCTCCACCGTTTTGGGAACGATCTCTTTGAGGCTTGCCATATCAGTCTTTTCCATCGGACTCTCCTGCAAGACCCCGTATATTTGATGTCCCACCGGCGCCATGATGTAGATGCTCAGGATCACCGCAAGGCCGTTGATGACCATGTTGGGAGGGATTTGCTGGATGCCGAGAGCGTTTCGGATGAGCGAGAAGACGACAACGAGCTTCACGTAAGATGTCGTCATCACCACAATGAAGGGTGCCAGGGAAAGCCCCGTAAGGAGAATGATGAGAAAGTAGGGGTCTTGCATGCTACCTTGAGAGAACATCGCCCAACTCCACCACTCGGACGCCAAGGCGCCCCTCGATTTCCACGAGCTCGCCGCGTCCCACCAGCTGGCGGTTCGCATACAGGGAGACAGCGTTCCCGGTAGGCTTTTCCAAGTGGAAGACGTAGCCGGCGCTTATTTTTTCCAGCTCTCCCACGGTCACCATCTTGCGTCCCACCTCAAAGTATATTTCGACCTCCACTTTTTCCTTGGAGACCATCACCTCACCGTCCTGACGTTCGCTCACCTCGTCTGTCATACCGCTATCCCTCCTTTCCTGAATGACTATCATTGTTCCTTCGCGCAATTCTGCCTGGACTTCCTGAGACGGTGGGATCCAGAGCATGACCCGATTTTCGGCTGCCGCGCGCTCCACCAGGATAATGTCGCCGCGTTCAAGGTTTTTGAAGTCGCTTAAAGGGAGAGTCGTCGCCCCCATGATTATCCGCACAGGGATTGGGACGGCGTGGGGAAGGTTTCCTTTTTCCCGGGGGAGATCACGCAGGCGATCAGCTAGCACCTGGTAGCCACCAGGATCGATACACAACCTTCCCCGCCCCTCCAGGCGTCCCGTCTCCTCATGGATCATCGCCATGCCCAAGCCACACGAGAGATGCTCCTTCGGGGCAGCATCCTCCCGCCGGCGGATCTCCAGGCCAAGCGCTGCACCGGCTCGATCGAGGATCTCCTCCCCCACCACCTCTAAAATGGCGTGCTGGATCTCATGGGGAAGCGAAAGCAGATCCCCTATCCTGTCTTCGCCGAGCGTCGCCTCAAGATGGGCATGAAGGAGGCGGGGAGCAATCCAGAAGTTCCAGAGTCCTAGGTGACCGCCTATCTCCACCGGCCATGACACTTCATCGTCTGTCTCCCATCCCTTGGGAAGGAAGCGGAGCCGAAAGAGCTCGCCAAGCCACCGGACCAGGATGTCTCCAGCGAAGATGCTGTTGTGCCATGCCAGTTCTTGGGGAGTGAGGGGTTCCAGTTTGAGCCGTTTCATCGCGTACGCTGCACCGTCTTATGCCTCATATTCTTCCCACACCATACGCCGCTCCCGCGACCGCCCTTCGTTCTGTCCGCCGCCGCTCTCCCCGGTGTAGGCAACGGAGACCTGCACCGGTTCCCTTTGACGGCTCTCGAGGGCCTCCTTCAGGGACGAGAGGTGGGGCGAGAGGAAATCCCTCGTCTCCTGCGAGCCCGTGAGGAACTGCACCTCCAGCCTTCCTCCGTCCCGGAAGATACGGATGTCCGTATCGGGCAGCACGGCGTCGCCGAGCCGGATGCGCACCTCCTGTCGGTGCGACGTTCCTGGCACTTCCACGAGGATGCGCTCCACCATCTTCCGAACAGGCTCGGGAAGCGGCTCCACAGAGGAAGGACTCCGGATGCCCTCTGCCGAAGAGGACGGCTCCAGTGCGAGGGAAAAGCGCCCCATCTGGGAGAGCGCCGCCTCTACGGCATCGCTTTCACCAGCACTCTCACCTTTCGATTCCTTCCCGAGGAGCGGAGCAGGAGCGTTCTCGTGAGTTTCTCCACTGGCTTCAGGGAATTTTTGCTCTCCGTTTCTTTCCGCTCCATGTGCCTCCCGCGAGAGAGGTCCCCGGAAGAAGGGCGATGTCACCGCCTCGTGCGCATTTCCTTTCCGCAGGCTTTCCGTGCCTTCCGGTCCCTCCGTTGGCGCATCCCCTGGGAGCTCCCCATCCTCCTTGGGCGCCTTCTCCCCAAGGGAAGCTGAAAACCGCTCCGCCAGCTCCTCCAACTTGGGATCACGACGGCCATCGGCAGAGGGGGAGGCTTCGTCGGGCGCCTTCGGCTTCATACTTTTGATGTCCTGCATCACCTTCATGCGTTATGCCTCCTCTGCTTGTCCCTCCCTGAGGTGCCCGGAGCTGAAATCCTCCAGTTCTTTGTCTGCGGACTCCTCCTCCAGCTTCCTTGCTTCCACCGTCCAAAGCCGCCGGTGCTCTTCGATCTTCTGCCTGCCTTGCACGGCCTTCCGGTAAGCCGCCCTGGCCTCCTCGAACCTTTGCCTGGCCTCGGCGAACTTCTGTTCAGCTTCCCCTACCGCCCGCTCCTTCGAAAGTTCTTCCGCCCGGAGCATCGAGATGCGGAGACGAAGCTCTTCCACCGCATCGAGATGCACAAACCGTTCCTTGATCTCCATAAAGAGCCGATCTTCCTCTCCTGGGCGCCATCGCCGATACTCTTGAAGATCCTCCCGGCACCGGGCGAGGTGCCGCCGGGCGGCCTCCATCTCCTCCCGCCGCGCCGTCACCTCCCGTTCCGCCCGCTCCTCCCGCACACGCCGGATGCGGAAGAGGTCCTCCAAGGGGTAACGCATCAGCTCCGCCGCGTGAGATCCATGAGCGCCTTCACGGTTTCATCGAAGCGCGCCCGCTCGTGGGTGCCCTGCCTAAGGAAGCCACGTATGGCCTCGATCTTCGCAATGGCCTCGTCGGCAAGGGGATCGGCGCCTTTTTGGTACTCACCGATACGGACGAGAAGCTCTACCTCCTGGTACTTGGCGAGGAGTTCCCGGAGGCGGGAGGCCGCCGCCTTGTGCTCCTTCGAGACCACGGCGCCCATGACGCGGCTTGTGCTGGCGAGGACGTCAATGGCGGGATAGTGGTTGGCTGCGGCAAGGGCCCGGCTCAGGATGATGTGGCCGTCCAGAATGGATCGCGTCTCATCCGCTATGGGCTCCGTCATGTCGTCGCCCTCCACAAGCACGGTGTACAGGGCTGTAATGGAGCCCTTGTCGGAATAACCCGCCCGCTCCATGAGTTTTGGGAGGGTAGCGAAGACCGAGGGAGGAAAGCCCCGGCGCGTGGGGGGCTCTCCGGCGGCAAGACCGATCTCGCGCTGGGCTCGGGCAAAGCGCGTCACCGAATCCATGAGAAGGAGGACGCGCTTTCCCTGATCGCGGAAGTATTCGGCGATGGCCGTTGCCACGTACGCTGCCTTGAGTCGCTCCATGGAAGGACGGTCCGAGGTGGAGACCACCACCACCGAGCGGGCAAGACCGTCCTCTCCCAGGTCCTTTTCCATGAACTCCCGCACCTCGCGGCCCCGCTCGCCGATGAGGGCCAAGACCGTTACGTCCACCTCGGCACCTTTGGCGAGCATGGCAAGGAGGGTGCTCTTTCCGCCGCCCGCCGCGGCGAAGATGCCCATGCGCTGGCCGATGCCGCAGGTGATGAGGCCGTCGAGGGCGCGGATGCCGAGGGGGAGAGGTTCGCTGATGATCTGCCGCGTGAGAGGATTGGGGGGATCGGCGTACACAGGGTAGAAATCCTCAGGAACGAGCGGGCCTCGCGTCGCCTCATCGAGGGGGCGGCCGCTCCCATCGAGAACCCTCCCGAGGAGCGACGGTCCTACGGGCACCATGAGGGATTTGCCCGTCACCACCACCTCCGTGTGGGGTGAGAGGCCGTAGATGTCGCCAAGGGGCGTGAGGAGCGCCATCTGTTTCGAGAAGCCCACCACCTCCGCCTGCACCCCGTGGCCGGAGCCGGGGTCCCGAAGGAGGCAGATCTCTCCGATGTGCACCTCAGGAACCAGCGCCTTCACGATGGTTCCCACGATCTCGACGACGCGCCCCTTGGTTTCGATGATCTGTGTTTCGGTGAGTGCTTGCCGGAAAAGCCCTGAAACATCGAGCATGTTCTCTCCTCATGTTCCCCCGAGGCAAAGCCAAAAGATTTCTCCCTCAGGGCACGGCATGCCGTACTCTCAGCATAACCGAAGAGATTCCCGGAACGGCCGCCTGAGCGCAGGCCAACTGCCTGTTTCGTATCGAGCCTGCACCTGCCAGTTGGGTATTTCCGCGGGAGCCGCAATTTTTATTCTCCCCGAGCTCTCTGTTTTCGTATCCCGAAGGCGACCCCCCCTCCCGCCATGTCTCATGGAAAAGTCTGCGGCTACCGCCGTTCTCACCTTTGTCTGATGCGGGCACGCCGTGCTTCTGAGGCAAGCTCGGATTGCCATTACGTTGTCTTTCGGATGGTCTTCATGAGAGCGTTCCTGATGGCTGCAAGCTGGACTTCAACGCTCGCATCTACAATGCCCATGCCGCTCTCGAGGATGCAGCTCTGCGGCGAGAGACGCCCATCGGCGACGACCTCGATGAACTCAATCCCTGGGAACTGCCGGAGCAAGGCGTCCACCTCAGCCTGTACGGCTTCGAGATCCTGCGGAGCGACCTTCACCACGACCTGTTTTTGGCTCCGCACCACGGCGAGAGCGTTCCGGACGATGCGGACGATCCGCTCTCTCTCGCCAAGCTCGCCGATCACCCGCCGAACCGCCGTCACCACGAGTTCACAGAGCATCTCCTCGGAAGAGGCCATATAGTCCACGGTGCGCTGGACGGTCTCGAGCATCTTCTCCGCCATCTTCTGTTTGCCCTCTCGAAGCCCGTCCCGGTAGCCTTTCTCGCGCATGGACTTGGCGGCTTCCTGCGCCTCCGCCCGGATCCGTTCCGCTTCTCGTGCGGCCGCATCAAGGAGCGCCGAGGCCTCCGTCATCTCCGCATACTCCGCCGCCTTGATCACCTTTTTCCCCGGCACCAGGCCGATGGAGCCGCCTTTGATAAGGATCGCGCTCCTCATCGTTCGCCTCCTTCCCGTTTGATCACCCGTCGTACGAGGATGAAAGCCCGATCCTTCCTAAGAGCGGACGGCTCGACACCTTCCCAGAGAGCACCGACCGATGGGGAGAGCTTCAGCCGAAGCCGAAGAGAGCTTCCCCTTTCCACCGATCCCAGAGCGCTCTTAAACATTGCCATCCCCTCTTCGATGCACCTCTGAGGAAACACATCGAGTTCCTCCGGTAATTTGTCGTGCAGCGCCACCCAGGGAGGGAAGAACGATGCTTCTTTCAGGGCGAAGCGATAGTTTGCCTGGCCGAGGGTGGAGAGGAGCTTCCGCACCCGCTCTCCTCGGATCTCCCGCGCCGTTGCCTTCCCATACGTAGCGAGGCCGACGAGGAAAAAAAGCCGTTCCAGGAAAGCGCCATCCGGAAGGAGGAACTGCGCCTCCGGTCTCCTGAAATCCTCTAAGGGATCGTCTTCCAGCCCCTCCCGGCGGAGAACGAGGCGGCAAAAAGCCTTTTCGTAGCGCCGGCTTCGCTCTCCCAGGCGACGAACCAGCGGAAGGCTCTCCCCGAAGTGTTCCTCCAGCTTTGCCTTATGAGCGGACCGTAAGGGAAAAAGGTGCCACGTGACGATTTGGCCGAACAGCCGGGCGTCACGCTTGAGAATCTGGGCGAGAGCGGAACCGTTCATGATCGGATCCTAGAGCTGTGAAGGAAGAGAGGCATCGGAAGTGTGGCGGGGAGGACGCTTCTTTAGTACAAGGAAGGCGATCCCTCCTCCCAGGCCCAGGCCTATGAGGAGCGCCGCTCCTCCCGTCGCCGCCGGAAGCCATGGCGGCATCCTGGATGGAGGGGAAAGGGGGCGTTCTCTCGTTGAGGATCCGAACATTTGGGACTCCACGAGCACCACGGCCACACGATCATAGGTAAGGCCCTCGATGCTGTGAGCGACGAGGGCCTTGATGCGTGGTGTGAGCAAGGCGAGGTCGGCATCGGGACGATGTTTGATGAAGATCGAGGCGGCGGAGGGAAGGGTCTTTTCGTTCAACGGATTGTTCTCCGGGAGGACGATATGGACGCGGGCTGCCACCACGCCGTCAATCTGGGTGATGGTTTGGGCGATCTCCTGGGAGAGGGCGTAGATGAAGCGTACCCGTTCTTCCATGGGCGAGGAGACCATGCCTTCCCGTTTGAAGATCTCGCCCATGGTTTTGAATTTGGGCCTCGGGTAGCCGTAGTCTTGGAGGAGGGCAAGGGAAGACGCAACCATTTTCTCATCCACCATGAGAGCGAAGGTCTGTTCCTGGCCAGGCGCCTTCTCGCAGGCAATGCCCTGTTGGAGAAGGAGGCTCATCATTTCATTGACTTCATCTTCTCCAAGTCCACTGTACAGCTGTGTCTTGCATCCGGTTGTAAGGAGCGACAATGCCAAGAGAAAAAAGAGCATTACCGAGCGCCAAGCAGGATGGCAGCGTTTTGAATATGGCTGTTCCATTATTTATCCCTGATTTTTGAGGAGAGTGGAAACCCCCTCATTGCCTTTTTCCACCACCTTTGTGGAGAGCTCCAACTCCACGGTCGCTTGCTGGAGCTTCCATTGAAGTCCGAGGAGCTCCGCTGGTGAGACTTCCTTTCCTCCTAATGGCCCGCTCAAAGCAGCATCTATATTGCTGAGGTGACTGTGGAACGACTCCCTCTGGGCGTCGAGAGATTGCAGTATCCGGTCTCCTGGCGATGATACTTGGTCTGAGGAATACGAAGGCGTTGGAGAGGGGATATTCTCTGTTGGGGGGTCTGCAAGGGCGGCTTCGAAGTGGTGCACGTCCTGCTCGTCTGGGGTCTTCTCCGGCGCCATCTGAGACGTACTTGCCTCTTGGATGCCCTGTTCCATCACCTGTTTCGTTTGGAGGGATTCAATCATTTTTCCTCCCCTGCGGCGCGCTCCTGATTTACATCTCGCTGAGAATGGTGCTGACGAGACGTGCGGCGGTTGTGTTTTTCTCCGTTGCGGTTACCTTTTTTGCAATGTGTTCGCTTTCATGATTCTTCCCAGAAAGCTTCAAAGCAAGAGCCAGAAAGGCACGGAGCAAATCACTCTCCGGATGAAGCGGAAGCGCTTCATCGCGGAGCATCTGTACAGCCTCGTCGTGCCTCTCCGCCATGATCCGTATCAGGGCAAGCCCGATGTACGGTTCTTCGGCATTGGGTCTCATACTGAGAAGGCCCTGCAAGATTTTTTCTGCGTCATCCTTCCAGCCATACACCCCAGCGGCAATTCCTGCCTCCATCAACACTTTTACCAATCGACTTTCGAACTCCATAGTCCCTCCGTCGTCGTATGCCCTCGTTTCAGGGGTGGAGGATTGACCAGAGTCGGCCGATGACCTCTCGGGCCCGGTCCATGGCCTCCTCGGCACGCTGAAAACGGGAAAATTCCTCAGGAGGAAGTCCTGCATCCATATGCCGCCTCACTCGTGCCCGCCAGTCTTCGAGATACATCTCCAGTTCTTTTTTGGCCACGCCGTGGTCATCCTCCAGGAGTTTCTTTTCAACATCCAGAAATAGTTCTTCTTTCGCATTCATCAGGGCATCTCCTTTCTCGGGGAACCTAGCGTATGTTCTGGATCACTTCCTTTGTCGCGTCCTTCAACACGTTCATCATATTGGTCGAAAGACTCGTCGCCATGGTCCACTTTTGGACGAGCATTTGGAGCTTCATCTGGTCCTGGGTGCTGTTGGGGTCCATGTTCTCCATGTGGGTCTGGAGATTGCTCTCGGCATTCCCCACAAAGGTTGACATCTTGCTATACAGGTTGTCCAGCGAGATTCCCATTGTTCATTCTCCTTCCCATCTTTTGTTTTGTTACTTCGTTAGGGATTCCTTGTCCTTCGCCGCATCGAGCGTTGGTAGTTGTGCCAAAAGAGACGGTGCTCTGCCTCCTACCATGTATGCTGCATGACAATACTCGGCTGTACGGCGATGGTCTGGCGGGGCTCTTGTCCACGCCGCAGCACGATTTTATCCTTTTTGATGGATTCAATGACATAGCCATCTCCCACTTCTTCTCCCTCCTTTATTCGGCGTCCCGAGGTAGTGACGACAAACCGGCGGGAGCCCAGCATTATCGCTTCGATCTGGAACGAGGGCGGAAGTATTGGGGCCACCTCCACCTGTACTTCTTTTAGGATGCCAGGGCCATAGAGTGCTGTGAAGCGTTCCACCAGACTTCGATACGCGTCTTCGTGCACGGGGGGGACAACCCCGCTGACGAAGACGGCGCGATCTGTCCGTTTCGTTTGGAGCCCATCTAGGTGCTGTTCTGCAAGAAGTTTTCTGAGATCCTCCTCGGCTTCTTCGATCGTTCGAATATGCCATTGGATGGGGAGGTCATCCACGGGCAGGTCACGTCGCAAGAGATGCCGGAGTTGCTCGAGATCTCGGTTGTTCGGAAGGTATCCCGAAACATGGACAACTCCTTCTTCATCCAACCTTGTCTCGCCCCCGAACGCTGTCGTTCCGGCAAGGAGGGTTGTCACTACATCCCGCACCTCCTGTGCCGTCACCGCCTGGAGACGTACTGGATGTCCCCATGCGGCCAGGAGTTTCCGTAAATGCGAGCGCCGCGCCTCTGACGGAACCACGCCTGCGACCACAAAAACTCCCTCTGGTCCGGCATCGAGGCGAAGCGAAGCATACCCCTCAGCGGTGAGCAGATTTCGGAGGCTCTGTATGTCAGGGGTGGCTCCAGCCCGGGAAGAAGCAGCGTCTTCCTGCAACGCCAGCTTGCTGCGCCCAAGGTGAAATGTAGCTAGGCAGAGGGCTGCCACGACGGGTATTGCAATGGTCATGAACATTGCGCCCTTTCTCCAAGGGCCGTTTCGTCCCCCTGTCTTCGGCGGCTCGCCTACGCCAACCCCCTCGGAAATATCCTCTCCAAGAGACTTTGGCCGATGCTCCGTTGGCGTTTCTTCTGCAAGCAAAGGAGGGAGTTCGGGATCCTCCCATGGTTCTCCCTCACGGAGAAAGCTCACGATGGTTGTTCCCAGACGGTAGAGGGTCCCTGTCGCCACCGAAACGGTCTCGCCGCTCTCAAACCGCCTCTCGCCATTCCACACCGTCCCTTCCAGGGGCATCATGGACAGAGAGCCGTCCCTCACCTCAATGCGGCAGTGCTGTGCCTTGATACCAGCATCGTTAAGCACGAAATCGCAGGATGCGTCGGAACCCACGAGGTGCGTCCCCGTATCCAGCGCCACCTCTGCCCCCCCGTGCGGCCCGTTCAAGATCTTTAAGAGAAACGCCATGCTTTACTCCCCGGGAGCAGGCGCATCCATCATCGCGGTTCCTTGCCCACGGAACCTGATCACCATGACCGTTATATCATCAGCTTGCGGAGTCTCACCTGCAAAGGCCTCGATTTCTTTCACCACAAGTCCCACCGTCTCCAGGGGAGAACGTGTCTCATTTTTTGCGAGGAGGCATTGCAGTCTATGGCTAGAGAAGAGTTCGCCTGGTGCATTGACCGCCTCTGTCACGCCATCCGTGTAGAAAAGAAGGGCATCGTCCGCCTTCAAAGTGAGCGTGTTCTCCCGGTATTGGAACCTCCCTTGCACGCCCAGTGCCAAGCCTTTTGTGGAAAGAAGCGGCTGGGGATCCTCGCCAGGGCGCAGGAGGTAGGGAGGATTATGGCCGCCATTGGCATAAGTGAAGAGACCAGTGCGGCAATCGAGCATCCCGAGGAAGATGGTGACGAACATGAGGGAAGGGTTGTCTGCGCTGAGATCTCGATTCACCACATCGAGTACCGCTCCAGGGGAGGAAGCACCTTCCGCCTTTGCCTTGAGAAGGGTCCTCGTGACCGCCATGAAGAGAGACGCCGGTACACCTTTCCCCGATACATCTCCGATGACGACCCAAAAGTGATCTTTGTCCGTGAAGAAAAAGTCGTAGAAATCCCCGCCCACTTCCCGTGCCGGCTGGAGTCGGGCGTAGATGTCGAACTCCTTCCGTTCGGGAAAGGGAGGGAAGACCTTGGGGAGGATCCCCATCTGGATTTCCCGGGCGATGGTGAGTTCGCTTTCGATGCGTTCCTTTTCAGAGATGGTCTGGGCAAGTTCCTTGATATAATGCTTGAGGGACTTTTGCATGTGGGCAAAGGAAGTGGCGAGACGGGCGATTTCATCCCGCGAGGAGATGACGGGAAGCGGCGCGTCGAGGTCTCCCTCGGCGATGCGCTCAACGGAGCGCGTGAGCCCCAAAAGAGGTCGGGTAATGGATCTCCCGATGAGGACGGTCACCACCAGGAGGAGGAGCATCCCCCCTACACCGAGCACCACCACCATGTGGCTGAGTTTCGAAAGGTCTCCCAGGAGCTCGCTCTTTGGCAGAACTATCCCCAAAGACCATCCCGCCAGAGGAAAGGGATGAAAGACGATCCAACTGTCGGCACCGTTCGTCCAATCCTGCAACGCCCCATTGCCCTTTTCTCCCCGGATCATTCGTTTGCCGATGTCCCGGAGCGCAGCATCGTTCCTCGCCTCGGCGACGGAGAAGATGGACTCGTTCATGATGAGGCGTTCATCAGGATGGGAAATGAAGGTGCCGTTTCGGCTTATGATGAAGATGTAGCCGGTTTTCCCAATGGTGATGGAGGAGAGGATCTCTCGGAGCCACGTGAGAGAGACATCGGCCGTAACCACACCGGCAAAGACTTTCTCCCCCTTCACTTGGCGATAGAAAGGCACGGAGTATGTCGTCATGAGGCACTCGCCGCCCCCTACGTCGAAGTAGGGCTCCGACCACTGGGGTTTCCCCATCTCTTTAGGGATGATGTACCAATCGGAGACGGTGTAGTCGTACGTGAGGTACCGGAAGTGCAGTCCCTGTTCGCCTCGATACCAGTACGGCGCAGAGAATGTCCCGGCTGTGATTGATGGGTCATTTGCCAGGGTCATTCCATAAATTTCACCATTGTGGTCTACTATTCTGCGGATCATCTCGTGTGCTTCCTCATCCACCGTTTTTTCTGCCAACTCTGCGGCGGCGTTCATGGCCACTTTCTCTAAACCGTAGAGGATAAGTTCAATCCTTTTCACCGTGGCAAGGGCAAGATGGGCAGCGTCTCTTTGGATCAAATCCTTTATGATATTCCGAGAATAGAAGTAATTTACCAGGAAAATTCCTGTGAACAGCAATCCACAACTGAAAAGTATCGCTATAATGAATTTAAATTGAATGCTTCTATCGTACTTTTTCATCTTCTTTCTTTCCGCGATATAGTTCATTGTATGAAGGAATGTAATTAATTATATCAAGTTGTTGCAATGTTCTCGCAACGTTTTCATAGGCATTCGCCTTCAGCACTCCCATTTCTCCGTCACCATGGGAAGGAAGGATGATGTCCCGCATTCGGTCGAGCATCCACCGCTGATGCACGCGGCTTGCAGGCACGTGCACCCGCAGGAGGTTCGCCATGATCACATCGAGTGTCTCTTCGGGGTGGGCGAAGGCGTACAGCCATCCCTCCAGGGAGGCCGCCACAAAGGCCCGCCATACCTCCGGATTTTCTTCGAACGTTTTCTCCAGAACATAGATGCCGTCTTCGGGGAAGTCGAATCCCATGTCCCGGAACGGGAAAGTCGTGAGTTCTTCAGGGTCTAGCCCTGAGAGCAAGATTTTATAATATTCATTATACCACATGGCTGATGTCACGTCGACCAGCCCCTGGAGAAAGAGATTCACCGAGAAACCTTGGGGGAGCGCTTTGACGGTAAGATGGTGCTTTTTGAAAAGCGCCTGCGCCGGTACCGAGAACACTCCGCCCCAGAGGCTCACGCGCTTTCCTTGTAACGCTTTGATCCCCCCGGTGTCCATCGAGGCCTTTCTCCCCACCAGCATGAGGGCCGAATGCTGAACAATCTGGGCGAGATTGACGAGTGGCACTCCATGGCTGCGCAGAAAGATCCCCTGGGCAAGCCAGAGTGTGGCGGCGTCGACGCGACCCTCGGTGAGGAACGCATCCGGCGGCTTGTCCGGCCCGCCATCGAGGATGGTGACATGAAGGCCGTAGCGATCGTAGATTCCGGTATGGAGTGCCATATAATAGCCTGCGAATTGAGCCTGCGGCACCCATTGAGGAAGAAAAGTGATCTCAGCACTCCAAGTAGTACCGGTAAATAGTGTGAGAAAAAGTCCAAAGAGCCATCCATATCGCATGGCTTAAATCCACATAGTTAACGATTATTCTCTTTTTGAAAGACTATAGTGAAGATATTGAATCCATTTTCTCGTCTGTATGACATATCATCCGCAATCTTGCGGATGAGGAAGACGCCCAATCCCCCAATGGGTCTCTCCTTCACATCATTAGAGAGATTCGGTTCAGGTACGGAGAGGGGATCGAAAGGACGTCCTTGGTCCCTGAGCTCAATGGTGATTGCGCCATCCTTCTCCCAACACCGAACCTCCACCTCGCCGCCTTTTTCCTCATAGGCGTGGTTG
Source organism: Thermodesulfomicrobium sp. WS (assembly GCF_027925145.1). GTDB lineage: Bacteria > Desulfobacterota > Desulfovibrionia > Desulfovibrionales > Desulfomicrobiaceae > Thermodesulfomicrobium. The sequence continues at coordinate 2,191,799 of NZ_AP027130.1, read as the reverse complement.
ACGATATTCAAGAGAGCTTCTTCCAGGATCAGTATGAGTTTGTGGACCCTTGCGGGAGGGAAGGCCAAATCATGAGCGAATCGCTCCATTATCTCAAGGAATGTGCCGAGGCGTTCGAGCTCTGCGGGAAGCGTGAGTTGGATCATTTTTTACCCTTGTATCGGTCTACGGTTTTTTGGACACGTTTTTTGTTCATCAAGCTGCGACGTTTACGGCCTCTTTCTGGATGGCCCGCACCGCTGCTGGAGTCTTGTAGCCGTGACGCCCAATGATCCATTCCCGGTTGTACGTGTCCTTGAACTCCAAAAGAGCCAGGCGGAGTTCCTCCACCGTGTCGAACCGCCGAATCCAGAGCAGGTTCTCCTTCAGGGTTCGAACGAACCGCTCCGCGATCCCGTTGCCTTGGGGCTCTCTGACGAAGGACGGCGAACTCTGAATACCCAGAAAGGAAATCTCCTCTTGAAACACGCTGGAAACGTACTGGCTGCCGTTGTCATGCCGCAGAGTCAGGCCTTCAGCCACCGCAGGGCCAAAGGCACCAAAGCTGTGGCGTACACCCTGGCGAATGGGCTCCAGGGCTTCAAAACGCGTCCCGCACTTGGCGGCATGAATGCCGACACATTCCAAAGAACAGTGGTCCACCGCCAGGAAGATCGATGCGTTACCCTCCCGCACAGTCATCGTCGTGGTCATGTCCGTGCCCCACATCGCATCCACCCGCTCTGTCTTGATCGTCCCATCATGCGCCTTGGGGCCGCGAGGCCGGCCAGGGTTTCGCACTGCAAGCAGGTTGTTCTCCCGCATGAGACGAAGCGTCCGCCGAGGCGAAGTCCTGATTCCATCGAAGCGCAATCTGGCCCACACTTTTCGGTACCCTTCGCCAGTGAAAGGAGAACTCTGGATGCAGGCGGCTATGTGGTCGAGCAATTCGTCGTCGCTATGGAATCCGACAGGCCCTCTGCGGCCGGGCGCGCTCTTCTGAGCCGAAGCCTTGCGCGCGTAATGCGTCGATCTGGGGATGCCCCAAACACGGCACACCATCGCCAGTCCGTACTTCTGACCTGTGGAGGGCGAGGAGGACTGGCTCATTTCCTCGACCTCCGCCACCCCAAAGGGTCCTTTGCCTCCAGGAGCCGAATCTTCTCGCGGAGCAGTTCGATCTCCATGGTCTGCTCGCCGATCTTCTCATTGAGGCGCTTGTATTCGGCTTCCTCGGCCGGAGAGCGTTTCTTGAGACTCTCCGCGCCACCGGCCAGAAAGGTATCTCTCCATTGTGAGATCTTGGCCGCCGTCACTCCGAGTTCGCGACTGAGCGTCTCGATGTCCTCGCCACGCAGAAGCCGAAGGACGGCATCGGTCTTGTGCTGTGCCCAGAATCGCTTGGGAGCCGCCTTCGTCTCCCCGGTTCCAGTCGGCCTACGGCCTCCCTCTACCGGGGAGACGGCCGACATTCCCTTGTCGTTTTCTTTGCTCATGAATCACCTCGTGGGGAGTCTCTCTCATCCCAATTCGGTGTCCAAGAAAACCCTATACCAGAGGACCCTCTTTGACTGGGGTGAAAAACGTAGTAGCAAGATTTTTTTAAAAATTCTCTCCATGAAATACTTTGCAATTTGCATTTGTTTATACTATATCCAAAAAAAAGCAAATATAATTTTCAAAAGATATAACTTATGGTGCAGGATATGGGGAAGGGTTTGTCGGTTCAAGCAAGAAAAATACCATCTAGTCTCCTTCGTGAGCTCATTCGTCTCGCCCGCGACCTCTCTTTGGGAAAGCGGCCGGATCCCCAGCCGCTTTTTGAACTCACCAAGGAGGGCCTCTATCCCCCGCAGATTTCCGCCCTCGCCGAATCCTTCGGGATGATGATCATCAAGGTGGAGGCGCGGGAGTTCAAGCTCCGCCAGACCATTGAGCGCCTCCAGCAGAGCAATCGGGAGCTGGAGGCTGCAAAGGCCCTTCTTCAGCAGCAGAACCGCTCCCTCAAGCAGAACCTTCGGCAGCGCTTCGCTCCGCAGCAGATCATCGGCCATACCCCTGTCATGCAGCATCTCATCACCTCCATCGAAAAAATCGCCGACACCCCCCTCAATGTGCTCATCGAAGGCGAGACAGGGACAGGCAAGGAGGTGGTCGCCAAGGCCATTCACTACAACAGCGCGAGGGCCGAGTTCCCCTTCGTGGCCTTGAACTGCGCCGCCCTTCCGGAGAGCCTCCTGGAAAGTGAGCTCTTTGGCATCGAGAAGGGCGTGGCCACAGGGGTAAGTCAGCGCGTGGGACGGATCGAGCAAGCCCACCGGGGGACGCTCTTCCTCGACGAGATCGGCGATATGCCGCTCTCGAGTCAGGTAAAACTTTTGCGGGTGCTGGAGCAGCGGGAGGTGGAGCGGATTGGAGGGCGCCACCCTGTAGGGGTAGACGTGCGGGTGGTGGCCGCTACCAACAAAAACCTCGAGGGGGAGGTGGAAGCGGGACGTTTTCGCGCTGATCTCTACTACCGTCTGAACGTCGTCAAATTCCGCCTTCCGCCTCTTCGGGAGCGGCGGGAGGACATCCCGCTCCTCGTGAACTTCTTCGCCGACGCCTGCTGCCTCGTCATGAGGAAGCGGCGCGTCTCCTTCTCGGACGACGCCCTTCGGCTCCTTATGGCCTACGACTGGCCGGGAAACGTCCGGGAGCTCCGAAATGAAGTGGAGCGATGCGTGGCGCTTGCGGCGTCGTCTACCATCCAGACGGATGAGCTGAGCGAGGAGATACGGCGGACGCTCCTTTCCACTCTGGTCGAGGTCCCCCCTGTGGGAGCTTCCGCGGTGTCCTGCAACCTGGAGGCCATTGAGCGGGAGGCCATCGCCCGGGCCCTCGCCTACGCCAATGGGAACAAATCCGAGGCTGCCCGCCTCCTTGGAATCAGCCGGGAAGGGCTCCGGCGCAAACTTCTCCGCTCTCGGCCCTCTTCCAAACGGTAGGGGTGGTCCCGTTTTTGCTGCATCTCCCCTCGGGACATGCCACAAGGAGAAGGGAGGAAAAAGATGGTAGAGCGTATCGTCACGGAGGGGCGTCTTCCCGGCGACATCCCCAAAGGGGACGTGGGAGAGAGCCTTCCAAAGGAAGGGGTCTTCGAGGGGCGGCAGGTGACAGTGGTGGCAGATGCCCTCTCCCTCATCGCCGACGCCGCGGAAGAGCTTACCTTCGAGGCGGCGGAGACGGTGGAAAAGAAGGTGGAGGAGCGGCGCGTGGAGAAGGAGCGGCCGTCGGAACTTATCCAAAAGATCGCCAAACTCCAGGCCATGGTGCCCGACCTCGACAAGGACAAGCTCGCGACTTGGCTTCGGCGCATAGGCCAGAACCCTCCCATGTCCTCTCGCGAACTCATGGATTCCCTCCGGGAGGTCTTCAAAGAGGTCAGCCACCAACACCTGGCCTTGGAACTTCTGGAGGAGTCCTCCGGAGAAAACGCCGAACTCCAGGCTCTTGCGCGTGAAGCAAAGGCGGCACTGGAAGCGCAATCCGGCCCCTCCATCCGGGCGGGACGCAACGTCTCCACCGCCGCCAGCGAGTATGCTTCGCGAGGATTGGGGGAAACGGGAGAGCTCCGTGATTTCTACCGCGAAACGGTGCTCCGCTACGAAGGAGCGACGGAAACCTTCCGGGCGGTGGCGGAGCGCTTCCCCGGCCAGTCGCTTCCCGAGGCCGTGGCCTTCCTCATCCGTGCTGTGGGAAACGATCTCCACGCTCGCGGTCCCAGCATAGAGCCGGAGGAACTCCGGGCGATCCTAAACGACCTCTACCATCTGGAATCGCTGGCAAACCTCCACCAGAGCTGCGAACAGCTCCTCCAGAGGACGCGGCGGGGCTTCGGCATCGCCTCCACCCTGGATCCCAGGGAGCTCCTTGGTGAGTTCCTTACCCTCAAGGACAAACAGTGGATTTCCGAATCCGATGTGCTCGCCGTGGTGAAGAAAACCGGCATCGAAGACCCATCGGCGCGCATCTACTTCCTCCAGGGGTTTCTCGATTTCGTGCGTCAGGCGCCGCTAAAGCTTTTTCCAAATAGTGAAGGCCGCCTGATGCTCATCACCAAAATGCAAGAAGCGCTGGATCGCTGCATCGAGGAGGAAGCATGAGCTGGGTACGTGACGCCATCCGTTCTTTGGGAATGCACCTCGGCATCGATGGGCTTGATTTTAACCATCGCGGCGTCTGCATGCTCCGGGAGGAACAGGACACGACGATAGCCATTGAGGATCGCGGGGAAATGGTGCTCGTCTATGTGTCCCGTCCAGCAACGTATCTTTCGGAAGCAGCCATGGAGAAGGCTCTGCGCACAACGCATTACCGCTTCACCAGAGCGATTCCCCTCGGTGTTTGTCTTCCCAAAGGAGAGATTGCCTTTTTTGCATATCTCGAGCGGTCCAGTATAACACATCAGACAGTTATTAGTAGCATTGAGATGCTCCGTCATCTCCTCGATACTTGTATGGATAGGAGGTAAATGTGCAGGTCCATGTTTCCCAACAAAACGGCGTCTTCATCATCGCCCTCTTAGGGCGCCTCGACGCCATGACCGCATCCGACTGCGAGAAAGCCCTTGATGAGGTTTTGGGAGGGGGTGTCACCCTGCTCCTCCTTGACCTCGAAGCCGTCGAGTATGTGAGCAGCGCCGGACTCCGCGTCATCCTGAAAGCGGCGAAGGCGCTCTATGATACCGGTCGGCTTGCTCTCGCACGCCCCCAGGAAGGCGTCCGGGAGGTGCTGGAGATGACCGGCTTCGGCGAGATCATGCCCATCCACGACTCGGTGGAGGAGGCCCTGGCCGAGCTGCAAAACCCTCATTAAGCGGAGGAAGACCGTGAAGATCAGTCCTTTGGATCGAGGTATTGAAGAAATCCAATGGCAGAACGAGGGGGAACGTGCTCTTCTCGATACCCCGTCCCTCGTGCCGGGGGATGCGCCCATCGAGAGTCCTCTCGATGAGATCCTCGCTCTCCCGGGATTTTCCGACCGAATCGCAGAGTCTCTGGTGCCGCAGATCACCCACCGCCACATCCTCCAGCCCGCCGCCTTCCAGAGCCTCACCCAGCACCTCCCTGTCCGCATGCAGGCCGTGGCCGAGGGAGCGGAGACGCCGCAGCTCAAGAGGACATTCCTCGCGGCGGTGGATGTTCTGGAAGAGCAGCGGCAAAATACGGAGATTTTGAACGCCTACCGAAAACTTCTCCTCAAGGGTTAGGCATCATGCAACCTGTGCTGACCCAAGAGGAGACGGAGTATCTGAAGGTGGTTGCCTATACCCTGCTTCGGTATGGCAAATGGGAGAAGGCCTGGGCACTCTACGAGGCGCTCGAAGCATTGGTGCCCGAAGATCCCCAGATGGCCAAGGGGCTCGCCTTGGCGGGCGTGCAGACTGGTAGGTTTGCCCAGGCGCTCGCGAGGGTCGAAAGGTGGCTCCGCGAGGCGTCGTCTGCAGAAGAGGGGAAGGCGGCTCGGATTCTTCGGGCGCGGATCCTCTGGGCAATGGGGCGCCGTGACGAGGCGAGAGAGAGCCTTGCTATGGAGAAGGAGCCATAGATGAAGTGGGACGTCACCATCCTCCAGCGCACGGCTTCCCAGGTCACGCGTTTTGCCGATCTGGCCCTCGCCGCCCTGGTCATCGGGATCATCGGCCTCATGATCCTTCCCATCCCGCCTTTCCTCCTCGACACCCTGCTGGCCACCAACCTCTGCATCTCGGCGGCGCTCCTCCTCGTCGCCATGTACATCCCCTCGGCTCTGCACCTCTCCACCTTTCCCTCGCTCCTCCTCTTTACCACGCTCTTCCGTCTGGCCTTGAATATCACGACGACGCGGCTCATCCTCCTCAAGGCCCACGCCGGCGACATCATCTATACCTTCGGGCATTTCGTCGTGGCGGGGAACTACGTCGTCGGCGGGGTCATTTTCCTCATTATCACCATCGTGCAGTTCCTCGTTATCACCAAGGGATCCGAGCGCGTCTCCGAGGTGGCCGCCCGCTTCACCCTTGACGCCATGCCCGGAAAGCAGATGAGCATTGACTCCGACATGCGTGCCGGCCTCATCGAGATTGACGAAGCCCGCAGGCGGCGTCGTGCTCTCGAGAGGGAGAGCCAGCTCTTTGGCGCCATGGACGGCGCCATGAAGTTCGTGAAGGGCGATGCCATTGCAGGCCTCATCATCACCGCCATCAACATCATCGGCGGGCTCATCATCGGCGTGCTCCAGAAGGGCATGCCCCTCATGAAGGCCGTTCAGACCTACTCCATCCTCACCATCGGCGATGGCCTCGTGAGCCAGATCCCGGCACTTCTCATCTCCATTACCTCCGGCGTCGTCGTAACGCGCGTCTCCTCCGACGAAGAGGAGGCGAACCTCGGGCGAGACATCGGCCAGCAGATGCTCTCCCAACCCAAGGCTCTCCTCATCGCCGGTGCCATGCTCCTGGGCTTTGCGCTCATCCCAGGCTTCCCCAAGCTCCAGTTCCTTGTGCTCGGCTGCGTCGTAGGAGGGATCGGCTACGGCCTTTATCTGCCGAAGAAGAAGCGGCCCGAGAAGGAGGCTACCTTTGCCGCACAGGTCACGCGGGCGAAGAAGAAGAAAGCCGAGACGCCACGGGCCGGGGATGAGTTCTCCATCACCGTACCGCTCCTTGTGGATATTGATGCCGAGGCGGAGGGCTTCCTCGATCCTGACGCCTTTAACCAGGAGCTTGCCCGCGTCCGCTCCGCCCTCTACCACGACCTCGGCGTACCCTTTCCCGGTGTGCACCTCCGCTTCAACGAGAACCTCGGCGGCGGCGCCTATGCCATCCTCATCCAGGAGATCCCTGTGGCAAACGGCAAGGTTCGCGCAGACGCCCTCCTCTTCCAGGAGAAAACCGATCTCCTCGAGACGCTCTCTCTTCCGTATGAAGCAGACGAACGCTTTCTTCCCACCTTCGAGACCGTCTGGGTTTCCCATCAATACCGTGAGGCACTCCAAAAGGCCGGCCTCCCCTTTCTGGAAGGCTCGCAGATTATCAGCTACCATCTTACCCTCGTCCTCCGAAAGTATGCCGGTGAGTTCATCGGTCTCCAGGAGACGAAAACGCTTCTGGACCGCATGGAGAAATCCTTCGGCGAGCTCGTGAAGGAGTGCTACCGCGTCGTGCCGCTCCAGAAGATGAGCGAGATCCTGAAACGCCTTGTCCAAGAGCAGATCTCCATTCGCGATCTTCGGACCATTCTTGAAGCGCTCGTGGAATGGGGGCCGAAGGAAAAGGACGTGGTGCTCCTCGTGGAGTATGTCCGCAGTAGCCTCCGGCGCCAGATCAGCTATAAATACAGTGGAGGCCGAAACGTTCTTGCCGTCTATCTCCTGGATCCGCAGGTGGAGGAGACCATACGGCAGTCTATCCGTCAGACCTCGGCGGGAAGTTATTTGGCCCTGGATCCGGCGAAGGCCAAGGCCATCGTGCAGAACGTGAAGAACGAGGTGGGAGACATCCGCGGCAAAACCTCCCGCCCTGTGCTCCTCACCTCCATGGATGTCCGACGCTATATGCGAAAACTCATTGAAACGGAGATGGAGGAGCTCCCCGTCCTCTCCTACCAGGAACTCACTCCAGACATCTCGCTCCAGCCGCTCGGGAGAATTCGTGCGGCATAAGGTGGCGCCACCGAGAGTGGCACCGCCAAAGATGTTGGCAACCGAACACGGAAGATGGGTGCTTCCGGAAGTGCTGATCATCATCGTGCTCGAGGGAGACCTGTCAAGGGCATGCAGATACACGGCGGCGTGACGGAAGGTTCCTCTTCTTGGGCGCCACCTGATTTGGGTGTTGCAGGAAAAGCCGTCTCTTCTCGGAAAAGGGGCACGGTTCCTGCTCATGACACGGTGTGCGACGAAGGATCCATAAGGAGAAGCGATGGACACGAAAGAGATGCTCCAAGAAGTCACCCGGCGGCTCGGGGTTGACGGCTTCGGGACGGGTGAAGGCGGCCGAAAGGAGCTTGTCTTCGATGATGAAGTGGTTGTCGTCTTTGATGATGAGGCACGGCGGGACGGGATCTGGATCTCCACCGAGATCGCCCCGTTGCCTAAGGAGCATCGGGAGGCCGTTTTCCGTCTCGTTCTTAGAGCGAATGCCGTTGCTGCTGATCGTCATGGTCCGGTGGCCACGCTGGAAGGCGATAGGATCGTGCTCCAGCAGTTTCTAAGCGACGCATCATGGACGCCTGAGTCGGTCATGGAACGGCTGGAAGGCTTTCTCAATAGGGCGGAGAGTCTGAAAAACCGGCTCTCTGAGGGAGTGGAGCGGGGGCGCAGCCAGGGCGGTATGCCGGATGACCGTTTCTGGAATGGGATGTTGCGCCCCTGAGGGTGGAACCCATCGAAAGAACAGGGAGGAGAAACGTATGGAAGATGCAGTAAAGAAATCGTTGGAACTGGAAGCTCAGATGAAGGGGCTAGAGGAGGCTTTCCAGCAGGGGGTGCGGGAGAAGGAGCGGATGTTCGACGAGCTCGGTATCACACCGGAGCGTCTTGCCGCTTTCGAGAAAAAGCTCACTCCCGAGGACAAAGCCGCCATGGCGAAGATAGCCGGTGAGATGGAAGCGGAGCTTGAACGGGCTGCCGCGGCACCTTCCCCGGCCGCCAAGTCGGCGCCCAAGGTGAAGGGAATGCGAGTGTAGGAACAACAGGGAACGTGCTTTCTTACGCAGATAAGGAGAGACGACAATGGCAAATACGATTGGATCTGTGTCAGGCACGTCGGTCCAAGCGCTCTCTCGGGACGATATCCTCTCCATGCCCGTGGATGTTGCGGCCTTCTATCTGGCAGTCCAGCAGACGGACAGCCTGGATAAGCAGATTAAGGACAAGATGCTGGAGATCCAAAACAAGCAAGCCGATATTGCCCAAGCACGAGAATACCTCGCCAAGATGAAGGAGCTTGCGAGCAACGCAAAGGATAAGAAAGATGCCTCATGGCCCTCAGGCATGAAAGAATGGCTCAATGCACACGGGGTCTCGTATAACGGAGGAACAAATGAAAGCGATTGGAACGTCAACATCGAGCACTTAAACGCCTATATTCAAAACAGTAATAGCTCAGTGGAACTCGACATGCTGAGCATCCAGAGCCTCATGAACAAGCGCAATCAGTCCCTGGAGATGGCCTCCACCATCATGAAGAAGTCCACCGACTCGAAGGAATCCATCCTTCGGAACATCTAACACGTCGTCATCGTGGCGGCGAGGGCGAGGAAAGAGAAAGAAAGGAGGAAAGACCATGTCAGAGACCACCATTGGTAGCGTCACCACCACGTCAGTGCTCTCGCTGTCTCGGGACGATATCCTCTCCATGCCCGTGGATGTTGCAGCCTTCTATCTGGCAATCCAGCAGACGGACAGCCTGGATAAGCAGATTAAGGACAAGATGCTGGGGATCCAAAACAAGCAAGCCGATATTGCCCAGGCACGAGAATACCTCGCCAAGATGAAGGAGCTTCAAGCCAATGCCAAAGACAAAAAAGGTGATTGTCCGTGGGACAAGAAAGCGAGTATGATGCCCCAGGAAATGGCCGATTGGCTGGACGCCCACGGTGTTGCCTACGATCGAAGGGGAAATGACCTCGCGCACAACGAAAAAGAGTGGGATGTCAACATCGAACACTTAAACGCCTATATTCAAAACAGTAATAGTTCAGTGGAGCTCGATATGCTGAGCATCCAAAGCCTCATGAACAAGCGCAATCAGTCTCTGGAGATGGCCTCCACCATCATGAAGAAATCCACCGACTCGAAGGAGTCCATCCTTCGGAACATTTAACGAAAAGGTTTGGTTGAACACGACTCGGTGGCCTTGCGCCAGGCCGCCTCAAAATCGAGAGGAGGAACCCATGAGTGAGATGATACCGGTTCAGGAGCTCACCCAAGAACAGCTCCAGGATATCGTTGCTGCCGTCGTGAAGGGCGAGACCACGCTCCAGGAGGTCAAGGGCTTCTCCGATGAGCAGATGGAGGCCATCTACAGCGTGGCGTACAATCTCTACCAGGCCGGGAAGTACGGGGACGCCGTCCAGGTTTTTAGCTGGCTTGGGATGTTCAACCCCTTCGTGAGCAAGTACTGGCTGGGGTTGGGAGCATCGCTTCAGATGGCGAAAGACTTTGAGAAGGCCCTGAACGCCTATGCCGTTGCCTCCGTCACTTCGTCTCCGAAAGACCCTGTGCCGCATCTCCACGCCGCTGAATGCTACCTGGGTATGGGAAACATCGGGGAGGCTATGAAGGCTCTGCAGATGGCCGTGGATTTCAGCACGGGCAAGCCGGAACACCGGAAGACTTTCCAGAAGGCCCAGGCCTTCCTGGAGATCCTGACGGCGCAAGGGGAAGAAAAGTAGCCGCAGCAAGGAAAAAGCTGGTGCGGAGTTGGTGCATAGGCGGGCTCACGGTGTCGCCTGCGGGGAACGGTTTGGGGGTGATGGGCGATGCCGATTTCCGGCCATCAACATAAAAGGAGGAACCATCATGGGTGAAATGAGCATCACCTTTCGTGACCCATCCCAGTTCCAAACCGCTCTCAAGGACATTACGGAAACGCAGCGGTATGGAGCGGTCAAGTCCCTTACCGTGGAAGATGGCGTGTTTCGGTTTGAGACCGATGATGGCACGGTAACGCTAACGCCGGATTTGCCGCCGCCTGGTGAAAACACGGATCCCCAAGGGGCTCACGACGTCCTTGGAAGCCAGGTGGATACGCTCTTCGAGCTTATGGCCGCCCTCACGAAAGTCCTCAAGGAAATGCGGGCCGCCAACCGTGCGTCCCGGGAGGTGGAACACCAAGCACAGATGAACGAACTCCTTGAGGCGGCGGGGAAGATCCGAGAAGCCGGAATGAAAGCCCTCGTGGGGGCCATTGTGGGTTTCGCCGTCTCTGTGGCCATGGCCGCCATCTCCATCGGAGTGTCCATTAAATCGGCCAAAGCTGAACTCGGCAAGATGAACGCCGCCGGCAAATTGGGCGAAGCGGAGAAGGCGGTTCAGCAGGCGCAGGCAAAGCTCACCGAAGCCCAGAAAGGTCTCCAGCAGGCACGGCAGGCCACCAGCCTCACCGAGGGCATCAGAGGAACGGCCAAGGGTATGGAGCAAGTCTCCCAGGCAAAAGCGGGACTCCAACAGGCCCAGGCGGCTCAGGTAAGCGCCCAGCAAGCCATGAAGGCAGCCTCTCTCTCTGCTGGTGGTTGGGCTGGAGCAGCGCAGGCAACTCCTCAGATCGGCCAGGGTGTAAGCCAGATGGTGAGCGGCATCGGCCAGTACGAGGCATCAAAATCTCAGGAAGAGCAGAAGATCCATGAGACCAAGGCCGAAGAGCACTCCTTCCAGGCACAGAAGGACAGCGAACAGATCCAGGCTCTCCAGGAGCTCATCCAGAGCGTGCTCGATAAGCTGAAAGCCATCATGGAGCTCCAGATGCAGGCGGTAGATCATGTCTCACGGGTATGAGGAAGGAGAGGGCCATGGGCAAAGAGATCATGTCGCGGATCATTGAAGAGTTCGGCAAGGGGTTCGGCATTCCCGATGCTCGCCTCGGTGACTACGGAAGCTGGAGTTTTCTGGCAGGTGACATCCTCGTCACCCTTCAAGCCGACGGGGACGGCACCGTGGAGTGCTTCTCCTTTCTCGGTGAAATCGAGCACCCCACGGAAGATCTCTATGAAACGCTTTTGGAAGCGGACTTTTTCTTCCGAGAAACGCACGGTGCCACCATCGGCGTGAGCAAGGCAACCCGCGTGGCCACCCTGGCCTACCGTATGCCTGTGGAAGGACTGGACGGGGGGAAGTTTCGGCAGGTCATGGAAAACTTTATCAACCTTGCAGCCCACTGGCAGGCACGCCTCGCCGGGGCGCAGGGGTTCAAAACGGCCGAGCCGGTTCTTCCTGGGGAAATGAAAGTATAAGGAGGGAGGGAGATGCCTACGACCGTAGATCAATTCCGATCTATCGCGCAAACGGGCGGCTATCTCCGCCACGAAGCCGGCGAAGACAGCCGTCTTCAGCGGTACGGCCGGGGCCTTTTCGGGAAGATTGTCGCCTGGTTCCGGGCAAAATTTCATCCCGGCACCGTGGCGGCGGAGAACCGGCAGGTCATGCAGTCTTTCGTGACGGCGCTTAGGGACTGTTACGGCGAATACAGCACGACGTTGGCAAAGGATCTTGATCTCTCCGGCGCCACCCCCCTTTCGGCCCGGACTGTACGCAGTCTTATCCAAGCGGGGGAAAAGCATCGGAGCCAGATCGCCGGCTATAATAAACTCATTCAGGAACAGTTCAGTGTGTCGAACTTGTTCGGCCGAAGGGATTTCGGGAAGGTGTGGTACGATATCGTCGCCGAAAAGGGCATCCGGCAAGGCTTTTCCGTGGAAGATTTCCACCATGAGCGTCTCTCCCTCAGTATCGCTGCCAAGATCAAATGGGCATCCGAACAAGGCACGCGTATGGTTTCAGAGGGTGAGGCGGAACACATCGCGCGAAGGGAAGTGGAGCAGTTCATCACGAGGAAGCAGGCGCTTTTGGAGCACATCGGCACCATGGGGCTCAACGAACGGCAGCAGGCCGTCCTTACCGAGTTGGTAAAAAAAAATGAGGACATCACCTCGCAGGAACAGCTCGATGCCATCTGGCAAACCCATGAGGCGGCCACAGCGTTCATCAACCGCCTGCGGCAGGATCCACCGCCATCCAGGCTCGAGGTACTCGAAACCTTCCATACCCTCTCTACCGTTTGTTATGAACATACGAAGCCGCTCGCGGAGCTGGCCAAAAAGCAAAGCCAAGAGTTCGGCGGCGATAATCTCATGGCAATGCGCGAGTATGTCATCCAATTGGGCATGGGGCTTGCCGGCATACAAAGAGACGATGCGGCGCGCATCTTCCATCTCCTCTCCTCCGATGCCGTCAAGGAGATGCAGAAGGTATTGGTCAGCTTTCTCTCCGGTGAATTCATGCCTTCCCCATCCGAAGAGATACAGTCCACGAATCTGAACTTGTTGCGAGAAGTCACTCTCATTATAGCGGGGAAGCGCATTGGAAAAAGCGAGGAAGACATCCAGAGGGCCCTCACGGTGTCCGAGGCTCCAACGCACATGCGCGACATTCCTGGTGATCTCTTCGATGCGCTCAAATCTTTGGGCTTTGATCTCTACAGAGCCGACGATCCTCTCAGTGGCATCCTGCAATCGGAGAGAGGATTCGAGGATTTCGTCACCTTCAGCGAAAAGAAGCAGGCGGAGGAGAATCCGCTTTTTTGGAAGGCAGTGGAGAATTTTCGGGGCATCACCGATGAAGAAAAGAAACAGGAAGCTGCCCGTGCCATTGTGGATGATTTCATCAAACCTGGTGGGCCGCATGAGATCAATATTGACGGTGCGGAGCGCCAGGCAATCCTCGATGCCGTGGCGGAAAACCGTCTGGATGGAGTTTTCGACAGGGCCCAGGACCATATTCTTACCCTCATGGAGCAGAACTTTCACCAAGACTTTGCCCAATGGTTCGCTGGGCAGCAATAAGCCGAAGGGGGATACATGATGGCATCGCAACCGATAACCTCACTTTTCCAGGATTTTGGAAAGAACATCGGCATTGAGGGGCTTGCCTTGGATGACCACGGCTATTGCTGTCTCTTCTTCGATGAGCTGGGGGTAAACCTGGAGGTGGACGAAGCGAGCAACCAGCTCTTTCTCTACGCCAACATCGGAGATCTCCCTCCACGGGGCGAGCGACTCGCCCTCTACGAGCTCCTCCTCGACGGCAATTCCTTCTTCCAGGGAACCGATGGTGGCACGCTGGGCGTGGACACGGAGACGGGACTTGCGGCGCTCGTCACGACCCTTCCCGTGGCAGGGCTCGATGTGAACGGCCTTGAAGGGGCGCTCCAGCGCTTCGTGGAGCTCGTCCGAGATTGGCAAGAACGATGCAGGAAGGTCATGGAAGCGCCCCATGTTCGAGAAGAGCCTCCGGGCGCTTCGGAGGGCATTCGGGTGTAGGGCGCCGCACCCTGCGGGCTGCGGAACGAACGAGACCGAAAGGTGGCTGTGGAGTCCGGCGGAAGAGATCCGCAAACACGCCGGAACGCCGAGGCACCGGCGGGAGGGAAAAATGAGGGAAAACGAAAACAAGGAGGGCAGCCATGGTTGATCCCATCACGACACCGAGTGTCACCACCCCGGTGGTGACGGAAACGCCCGAGGATACGCCGAGCATCTCGGAGACGACGAAGAAGCTCCTTACCATCTTGAGTGAACAGCCCGCGGGGGGAACAGGAGAGGCCGATACGGTGGGCGGCAAGCCGGAGCTTGTCCCGCCAAGCAGCAACGCCCTCGAGATGGCGGAGATGCTCGCCAGTCTCAAGGCGAAGATCAACGAGGCCATGACGGGCATTGCCAAGGAAAACATTGAGAAGAACCGGGAGGACCAACTCCAGAAATCCCAGGAGCGCATCCAGCAGATCAAAGAAGCTGCAGAGGCGATGGATCGGGCGAAGACCTGGGGCGTCCTCGGTAAAGTTTTCGGATGGCTCATCCCCGCTCTCATGGTCGTCGCCGGGGCGGCTCTCGCCATTGCCGGCGGCGTCATGCTTGCGACAGGAGTGGGTGCCGTTGCCGGGGTGGCGTGCCTCAGCATCGGAGCATCCCTCATTGCCGGCGGGATAGTGGGGCTTGTGGCCCAGACCCTTCAAGAGACCGGCGCAGCCCAAAAGATCATGGACTGGATGGCCGAGCAATTCCAAAACATGGGGATGGGCGAAGAAGCGGCCAAATGGGTGGCCTTCGCCATCTACCAAGCGGTGATCATTACCATCATGATTGCGGCGAGCGTCGGGGCCGGAGCCATTGCCGGCTTCGGGGCCGGAGTCATTGCCGGCGCGGTGGGCGGTGGAGCGTCAGCGGCAGGAGGAGCGGCCAGTGCTGGCGCATCGGCGGCGAGTGCCGGCGCATCGGCGGCGGCCAGTGCTGGCGCATCGGCGGCGAGTGCCGGCGCATCGGCGGCGGCGAGCACCGTTTCCACGGTAACGACCAACACGGTGAAGGTGGCTGTAGCCGTGCTCCAGGCACTTTTGAGCGTGGCCCAAGCGGGGATCGGAGTGGGTAAGGCCGTCAATGAATACGATGCCGCGGGCCACGAAGCCCAAGCTGCGGAGATCAACGCCATGCTGAAAAAGCTCCAGCAGAAGCTCGAGGAGCAGGAGGATCAGCTGAGGGAGATCATGGATTCCTGGCAGCAGGGCATGGACATCGTCATGAACGTCATTGATACCCAGGGGAGCATGGCCAAGATGGCTATGCAGGTATAACCACAGAGGGAGGCAGTGCCTCCCTTGCTGGTAAGGAGCAATATCCATGGATGTGAGGGAAAACGCTCAGCGCGTGGTGGACTACATTGGAAAAGCCGTGGGGATCGAAGGGCTCAGGTTCGATGAGAACGGCACCGCATCCTTTGTCATCGAGGATGAGATCATCTGTACTTTCTTTGTGGACGAAGACGAAGAGGTGCTCGTGGTGGCCCTCTACCTCGGTCGGATTGACCGATCCAATACCGAGCTTCTCTACGAAATGCTCTGTGGCAACTATATGGGCGCCTACACCGGTGGCGGTGCCATGGGCATTGACGACGAAGAGGACCTCGTGGCCATCCACCGTGTCTTTCCCCTTCCCATCGAGGAGCCGGCGTGGATTGAGGAGCCGCTTGCAAGTCTCATCGGTGCCGCCCGCTACTGGCGGGGTAAGATGCGTGACGCTGCTACGGGGAGAGAGGAAGGGCTCGCCATTCCCGACAACCACATTATCCGTGGGTAGGCGGACCTTGCCTTGAAACGTGGCCATCGGGCATGAGCATGGAGCGGATCTGTTCGCCGCGGTTGCCGTGCACGGGGGGTGCGCCGAACAAGGAATCGCCGTGTCGAACATGGCACAAGTGCTGCTTGCGAGCGGATCGAGGGACGGAGCCGTTCGGGAGCTCCGCCCCAGCAAAGGCACAACAAAGGGAGGCTTTTTATGCCGAACGGTGTAGGCATCGATCAATCGAGATTCCAGGGGACCATGGGGCTCGGTGAGCAAGCTCCCGGGATCCAACAAGAAGGGGGTGCTCCCGGGATTCAACCGCCTCGGGTGCACGAAGTGCAACAACAAGCCCTCCGGGTGATTCCTCAGCAACCGCTGAGGGGACTCGCTGTCAGTACCATCCCCCAGTCCTACCAGCGGGCCGTTGAGGCGTGGCAACACACCAAGCGACCGCAAGACCTCGCCCCGCGAACCCTGGGGGTTGTCATGCCGGGGACGCAGCGGAGCGTCCAGATTGATGGCCGGATGATGGAGGCGGAACTCCGTGCCCTTCCACGGAGCCAGCGGGAGCAGATGCTTCGGGAGATGCCCCGCATCCTTCAGGAACGCATCAACCATGGATTTGAGATCTATAGCGGCGTCCAAAACGGCACCATCCATGGGCCCGCCCGGCCTGAAGACATCCGGGATCTCATGACTTTTCTCACGGCAAAGGCCATGGAGAGGGGGGACGGTTTCAGTGAAGGCGCCTTCAATATCGAAGACCCGGGACACCGCCTCAAGCACTTCCTCGACTCCTGCCCGGAAGGGTACAACCGGGCATCCTCCCACATTGACGGCTTCCAAGCGGGGCAAGGGGGCGGACATCGCGGCATTGACCTTGGCCTCCCCTACGGGAAGCACACCCTCCTCTACGGCGCCATGAACAAGGGCATGCTGGGGCTTGGGGAGGACCGGCTGTTCCTC